>JBBKVU010000475.1:0-9083 GCA_037968595.1 Comamonas sp. | reverse complement strand
ATGCCGGTGCGCATGATGCTGGCCAACGACGAACTGCGCACGGTGCTGGTCAGCATCCATATGGCGCTGCGCGCGGCGCTGGACGCCGTGACCCAGCCGCAGATCCTGGAAACGCTGCGCATCACCCACCTGGCGCTGCAGCGCACGCTGGGGCGCGCGCCGCGCATTGCGGTTGCCGGGCTCAATCCGCATGCGGGCGAGGGCGGTCGCTTTGGCCGCGAGGAAATCGACACCATCGTGCCGGCCATCGAGGCCGCGCGGGCTCTCGGCATGGACGTGCACGGGCCGTTCGCGCCGGACACGGTATTCATGCGCGCGCGCAATGCGCCGGGCCATCCCGGCGAGTTCGACGTGGTGCTGGCGATGTACCACGACCAGGGACTGATCCCGGTCAAGTACCTGGGGGTGGAGAAAGGCGTCAACGTGACGCTGGGACTGCCGCTGGTGCGCACCAGTCCCGACCATGGCACGGCGTTCGATATCGCCGGCCAGGGGATTGCCGATGCCTCCAGCCTGATCGAGGCCGTGCGCATGGCACGACAGCTCGCGGGCTGAAACCGCTCAGGGCGTCTGGCGGTTCAAGCTGTCGCGGATTTCGCGCAGCAGAACGATGTCTTCGGGGGTGGCGGGAGCGGCCACAGGTGCGGGCGGAGCGCTGCGCTTGAGGCGATTGATCTGCTTGATCATCAGGAAAATGATGAACGCCAGGATGATGAAGTTCACGGCCACGGTGATGAAGTTGCCGTAGGCCAGCACCGGCACGCCCGCCTTGCGCAGGCCGTCCAGCGTCTGCACCGTTCCTTCGGGCACCGTGCCCAGCACCAGGAACAGATTGGAGAAGTCGAGCTTGCCGAACACCAGGCCGACGACCGGCATGATGAGATCGGAAACGACCGAGTCGACGATCTTGCCGAAGGCGCCGCCAATGATGACGCCGACCGCCAAGTCAATCACGTTTCCCTTGACCGCGAATTCGCGGAATTCTTGCATCATGCCCATACGCTTAGCTCCTGTTGATCAATCAAAGATCTGAGTATTGCTTGACTTGCGTCAGTGTCAACTGGCAAACAGCGCATGGAATAACCACACTCACTCCGCTACAATTTGTAGTTGACCCCCAAATAATAGCGATCTACATCGAGGATCCCCATGAGTGACACTCCAATCGACTCCAGCAAGCGCACGTGGATCATCACGTCGGCCTGCGCTGGTGCGGTGGGCGGCGTGGCAACAGCCGTACCCTTTGTGAGCACCTTCCAGCCGTCCGAAAAGGCCAAGGCTGCAGGCGCGGCAGTGGAGGTGGATATTTCCGCCCTCAAGCCGGGCGAGAAGGTCACGGTGGAATGGCGCGGCAAGCCCGTCTGGATCATCAAGCGCTCGCCCGAGCAGCTGGCCGGACTGCCCGGGCTGGACGCCCAGCTTGCCGATCCCAAGTCCGAGCGCAAGCCGGCGGAGCTGACGCCCGAATACGCGCGCAACGAGCACCGCTCGATCAAGCCCGAGATCATGGTGGCCGTCGGCATCTGCACCCATCTGGGATGCTCGCCGGTCGACAAGCTGCAGGCGGGTCCGCAACCCTCGCTGCCCGACGATTGGAAAGGCGGCTTTCTGTGCCCCTGCCATGGTTCGACCTTTGACCTGGCCGGCCGTGTCTTCAAGAACAAGCCCGCGCCCGACAATCTGGAAGTGCCGCCCCACAAGTACCTGTCGGAGACCAAGCTCCTGATCGGTGAAGACAAGGCCTGAGGGAAAACGACATGGCTCACGAATTCAAGGACATCTCTCCGAACGCCACCGCCGGCGCCAAGGTCACGAACTGGTTTGAGAACCGGTTCCCCACGGCGTTCGACGCGTACCGCGTTCACATGTCGGAGTACTACGCTCCGAAGAACTTCAACTTCTGGTACATCTTCGGCTCGCTGGCGCTGCTGGTGCTGGTGATACAGATCGTGACCGGGATCTTCCTGGTGATGCACTACAAGCCCGACGCCGCCAAGGCCTTCGAGTCGGTCGAGTACATCATGCGCGACGTGCCCTGGGGCTGGCTGATCCGCTACATCCACTCGACCGGGGCCTCGGCGTTCTTCATCGTGGTCTATCTGCACATGTTCCGCGGCCTGCTCTACGGTTCGTACCGCAAGCCGCGCGAGCTGGTCTGGATCTTCGGCTGCGCCATTTTCCTGGCGCTGATGGCCGAAGCCTTCATGGGCTATCTGCTGCCCTGGGGCCAGATGTCGTACTGGGGCGCGCAGGTGATCGTCAACCTGTTTGCGGCGATTCCTTTCATCGGTCCTGACCTGGCGCTGCTGATCCGCGGCGACTATGTGGTCGGTGATGCGACGCTCAACCGCTTCTTTGCCTTCCACGTGATTGCCGTGCCGCTGGTGCTGCTGGGCCTGGTCGTGGCCCACCTGCTGGCGCTGCACGATGTCGGCTCGAACAACCCCGACGGCGTCGAGATCAAGGGCCCCGACGCTCCCAAGGATGAAAAGGGCCGTCCGCTCGACGGCGTGCCTTTCCATCCCTACTACACGGTGCATGACATCCTGGGTGTGTGCGTGTTCCTGTTCCTGTTCTCGGCCGTGGTGTTCTTCGCCCCCGAGTTCGGTGGCTACTTCCTCGAGTACAACAACTTCATCCCGGCCGATCCGCTGAAGACGCCGTCGCACATCGCTCCGGTCTGGTACTTCACGCCGTTCTACTCGATGCTGCGTGCCATCACCACCGAGATGATGTACGTGCTGATCGCCTGCGTGGCGCTGGGTGCGGGCTTTGGCGTGTTCAAGTCGCGCCTGCCCTCGGTGGTCAAGGGCGGCGTGGCCGTGGTGGCACTCGTGGCCATCGCGCTGATGCTGTCGATCGACGCCAAGTTCTGGGGCGTGGTGGTGATGGGCGGCGCCGTGATCATCCTGTTCGCGCTGCCATGGCTGGACCACAGCCCGGTCAAGTCGATTCGCTACCGTCCCGACTGGCACAAGTATGTCTACGCGGTGTTTGTCGTCAACTTCGTGGTGCTGGGCTACCTGGGCGTGAAGCCGCCGTCGCCGGTCTTCGAGCGCATCTCCCAGGTCGGTACGCTGTTCTATTTCGGCTTCTTCCTGCTGATGCCCTGGTGGAGTCGTCTGGGCACACCCAAGCCCGTGCCTGACCGCGTGACGTTCAAGCAGCACTGAGCCGGAGAAAAATAATGAAGAAACTGATCCTCACGCTGATCGCTGCCTTCGGGTTTGTCGCGGGCGCCCAGGCTGCTGAAGGCGGCATTGCCTGGGACAAGGCGCCGGTGGACACGACCAACGAGGCCTCGCTGCAAAACGGCGCCAAGCTGTTCGTCAACTACTGCCTGAGCTGCCACTCGGCGGCGTTCATGCGCTACAACCGCCTGCAGGACATAGGCCTGACCGAGCAGGAGATCAAGGACAACCTGCTGTTCACGACCGACAAGGTCGGCGAGACCATGAAGGCGACGATAGACCCCAAGCAGGCCAAGGACTGGTTTGGCGGCAATCCCCCCGACCTGACGGTGATCGCGCGCTCGCGTGCCGGCGCCGGCGGCTCGGGTGCCGACTATCTCTACACATTCCTGCGCACGTTCTACAAGGACGAAACCAAGCCCACGGGCTGGAACAACCTGGCCTTCCCCAGCATCGGCATGCCGCATGCGCTGTGGCAGCTCCAGGGCGAGCGCCGCGCAGTGTTCGAGGAACATGACGTCCATGGCCAGAAAACCCAGGTTTTCAAAGGCTGGGAACAGGTCACTCCAGGCTCCATGACGCCTGTGCAGTACGATCGGGCCGTTGGCGACTTGGTGAATTACCTCCAATGGATGGGTGAGCCTGCACAAAACAGCCGTGTACGCATAGGCGTGGGCGTGCTGATCTTCCTTGGAATTTTCATCCTGATTGCCTGGCGCTTGAACGCTGCATTCTGGAAAGACGTCAAGTAACGGACGGTCCACGCCCGAGGGCACACGCTTGGCGCGTGCCCGGAGACGGATCGGTACAGAGTGGGCGCTTCATGCGTCCCACTCTTTTTGATTTTTAGGAGCCTTCACCATGATGGTGCTTTACTCGGGAACAACCTGCCCCTTCTCTCACCGCTGCCGCTTTGTGCTGTTTGAAAAGGGCATGGACTTCGAGATCCGTGATGTGGACCTGTACAGCAAGCCCGAAGACATCAATGTGATGAATCCCTACGGCCAGGTGCCCATCCTGGTCGAGCGCGATCTGATTCTGTACGAATCGAACATCATCAATGAGTACATTGACGAGCGCTTCCCCCATCCCCAGCTGATGCCCGGCGACCCGGTGGATCGCGCCCGCGTGCGCCTGTTCCTGCTGAACTTCGAGAAGGAACTGTTCGTTCACGTGAACATTCTCGAGGCGCGCAACGTCAAGGGCAATGAAAAGGCGATTGAAAAGGCACGTGCGCACATCCGCGACCGCCTGACGCAGCTGGCCCCGGTGTTCCTCAAGAACAAGTACATGCTGGGCGAGAACTTCTCCATGCTGGACGTGGCCATCGCCCCCCTGCTGTGGCGCCTGGACTACTACGGCATCGAGCTCAGCAAGAACGCCGCGCCCCTGCTCAAGTACGCCGAACGCATCTTCTCGCGCCCGGCCTACATCGAAGCACTCACACCGTCCGAAAAGGTGATGCGCAAGTAAGCGCCTGCCTGCCGCCAGAGACCCAGCCCATGAATGCATTGGAATCCAGTTCTACCCGGCCCTACATGATCCGCGCGCTGCACGAGTGGTGCACGGACAACGGCCTGACGCCTTATCTCGCGGTGCGCGTGGACCATACGGTCCAGGTGCCGCAGGAGTTCGTCAAGGACGGGGAAATCGTGCTCAACACCAGCTACGACGCCACCGGCGGGCTGCAGCTGGGCAACGACTTCATCGCGTTCAAGGCGCGCTTTGGCGGCCAGCCGCGCGACATCTCGGTGCCCGTGGAGCGGGTGATCGCGATCTATGCGCGTGAAACCGGCGAAGGCATGGCCTTTCCGCTGTCCCAGGAAACATCGGAGCGCAAGGCTCCGGGAGCGACGCCCCCGGCCCTGAGCTCGGTGCCCTCCGAAGCCGGCGCCGATGCGCCCATCATGCAGCTGGTGCAGGATGACGACGACGCGCCCGTGCCGCCGCGCACGCCCACACCTTCGGGCGGGCGTCCGGCGCTCAAGCGCGTCAAATAAAAATCATTTTTTGGTTTTTTGCCCATTTTCTATACGCTAGAATTCGGGCTTCGCCGGTTTAGCTCAGTTGGTAGAGCACCCGCCTTGTAAGCGGTAGGTCGTCAGTTCGATTCCGACAACCGGCACCATCTTTTCGACGAATACGCCCGTTCCGGCCCAGGCATTCACTGCCCGGCGCTCAGGACTTCACTCTCAGGCGTATTTCAGTCACATCCCACCCCTTGACGCGCAGATGCGCAGCAAATGCCGGCAGCAGCTGGCGCAGCTTGGCCGCGGCCGCATTGCTGTTGACCAGCAGGCACCAGCAGCTGCCTTCGATAGGCCCGGCCTGCACCACCTTGCGCAAGGTGATGGGCATCAGCGGCTGTATCGCCTGCAGGCGTGCCGAGGAGTCCTGGGTCATTGCCACCAGCTTGGCCAGCGTGGGGGAGGACTGGGCGGCCTGCTGCAGGGAAATAGGGTAATTGCGTCGGTTCATTGGCCTGGGAAAATCGGTACCGCGGCGCGGCTGGGCGCCGGCTGCAAGGGGAATGAGGGGCAAAAGCCCGCTGGCTCTGTAGCGCTTGCGACTGCGCTTTGCGCAGGGATGTGGGTTGCAGGCATGTCCCGTACGAGATCAGGCAGTTAGAATCATTGGATCAGTCTTCCGCATTATGGGTTCTTGCTGTAGAAATTCCATGGCGCGGCCCCATCTGAAATACATTCTTCTTAGGGACTCTGGTTTCCTTGAATGCCCTGGTGCAGGCAAGGTGAATCTGTTTGCATGGCCACCAACTTCCTCACCAAATTATTCGGCAGCCGCAATGACCGGCTTCTCAAGCAATATCGCAAGACGGTAGCTCGCATCAATGCGATGGAGCCCGAATTTGAAAAGCTCAGCGACGATGCCTTGCGCGCCAAGACCCTGGAATTCAAGGAGCGGGTGAGTCAGGGTCAAAGCCTGGACGACCTGTTGCCTGAAGCTTTTGCGGTCGTGCGTGAAGGCTCCAAGCGCGTCATGAAGATGCGCCACTTCGACGTGCAGCTGCTCGGCGGCATGGCCTTGCACTACGGCAAGGTCGCCGAAATGCGCACCGGCGAAGGCAAGACGCTTACCGCCACGCTGCCCGTTTACCTGAACGCGCTGGCAGGCGTGGGCGTGCATGTCGTCACGGTCAACGACTACCTGGCCAATCGCGATGCGCAATGGATGGCGCGGCTTTACAACTTCCTGGGCCTGACGGTGGGCATCAACCTGCCCAACATGCCACGCGAGGAAAAGCAGGCGGCCTACCAGGCGGATATCACCTACGGCACGAACAACGAGTACGGCTTCGACTACCTGCGCGACAACATGGTCTACGAGTCGGGCGACCGCGTGCAGCGCCAGCTGAACTACGCCATCGTCGACGATGTGGACTCGATCATGATCGACGAAGCGCGCACGCCGCTGATCATCAGCGGCCAGGCCGACGACAACACCGCCATGTACCTGGCGATGAACACCATCGTCCCCATGCTGCAGCGCCAGATCGGTGAAGCCGACCCGCGCACCGGCGAAGGCGTGACCACGCCCGGCGACTTCACGCTTGACGAGAAGACCCAGCAGGTCTTCCTGACCGAGCAAGGCCATGAAACCGCGGAACGCGTGCTGGCCAACGCCAAGCTGATCGCCGAGGGCGCTTCGCTCTACGATCCGGCGAATATCACGCTGATGCACCACCTGTACGCCGCGCTGCGTGCCAATCACCTCTACCACCGCGACCAGCACTATGTGGTGCAGAACGGCGAGATCGTGATTGTCGACGAGTTCACCGGCCGCCTGATGTCGGGCCGCCGCTGGAGCGACGGCCTGCACCAGGCCGTCGAAGCCAAGGAAGGCGTGACCATCCAGGCCGAGAACCAGACCCTGGCCTCGATCACCTTCCAGAACTACTTCCGCCTCTACGGCAAGCTCGGCGGCATGACCGGCACGGCCGATACCGAAGCCTACGAATTCCAGGAAATCTACGGTCTCGAGACCGTGGTGATTCCGCCCAACCGCCAGAGCCGGCGCGAAGACCAGCTTGACCGCGTCTACAAGACCACGGCCGAGAAGTACGCGGCCGCGATCAAGGACATCCGCGAATGCTACGAGCGCGGCCAGCCGGGGCTGGTCGGCACGACTTCGATCGAGAACTCGGAAATCATCGACGAGCTGCTCAACGAAGCCAAGCTGCCCCACCAGGTGCTCAACGCCAAGCAGCATGCGCGTGAGGCCGACATCGTCGCCCAGGCCGGCCGCACGGGCATGATCACCATTGCCACCAACATGGCAGGCCGCGGCACCGACATCGTGCTTGGCGGCAACCTGGAAAAGCTGCTCAGCGTGGTCGAAGCCGACACCTCGCTGGACGAGGCGGAACGCGCTCGCCGCATGGAAGAAGTGCGCGCGCAGTGGCAGATCGAGCATGAGAAAGTCGCGGCCCTGGGCGGCCTGCGCATCATTGCCACCGAACGCCACGAGTCGCGCCGCATCGACAACCAGCTGCGCGGCCGTTCGGGCCGCCAGGGCGATCCCGGCTCCTCGCGCTTCTACCTGAGCCTGGATGACACGCTGCTGCGCATCTTTGCCGGCGACCGCGTCAAGGCCATCATGGAACGTCTGAAGATGCCCGATGGCGAAGCCATCGAAGCCGGCATCGTCACGCGCTCCATTGAATCGGCGCAGCGCAAGGTCGAGGCGCGCAACTTCGACGTGCGCAAGCAGCTGCTGGAGTACGACGATGTCGCCAACGACCAGCGCAAGGTCATCTACCAGCAGCGCAACGAGATCCTCGACGCGGTGGACCTCAACGAGCTCATAGGCGTGATGCGCGAGGAGACCGTGACCGACATCGTGCGCCAGTATGTGCCTGCCGACTCGATGGAAGAGCAATGGGATCTCCCGGGTCTCGAAAAGCACCTGTTCGACGAATGGCGCCTGGAGCTGCCGCTGGTCCAGGAAGTCGGCTCGGCCGAAGCCATCACCGACGAGGAAATCCTCGAGAAGGTGTTGCAGGCCGCTCAGGCCGCGTTTGACGCCAAGCTGGCATTGATCGGCCGCGAGAACTTCACCCAGTTCCAGCGCGCCGTGCTGCTGCAGAGCTTCGACTCCAACTGGCGCGACCACCTGGCCGCGCTCGACTACCTGCGCCAGGGCATCCATCTGCGCGGCTATGCGCAAAAGCAGCCCAAGCAGGAATACAAGCGCGAAGCCTTCGAGCTGTTCCGCCAGCTGATCGACCAGGTCAAGAACGAGGTCACGCGCGTGCTGATGACGGTGCAGGTGCAGTCCAACGAACAGCTGGACGAAGCCACCGAAGTGCTGGGCCAGCGCGCCGAGCACATTGCCAACGTGACCTACACTTCGCCGACCGAAGACGGCAGCCAGACCACGGTGCGTGCCGACGAAGCCGCTGCGGACGCCGGCGCGCCTATGGTGCGCGTGGGCCGCAACGATCCCTGCCCTTGCGGCAGTGGCCTGAAATTCAAGCAATGCCACGGCAAACTCGCTTGAGCTTGCGCTACCGGCGCTGAAACAGCACGCACGGGCTACGGCCCGTGTTTGCATTGGCGCCGGGCATTTTTCCGGATAATCCCTCCGACATCCTTTTACGAAAGACATTCGCATGCCTGTGAATCTCTCCGCCCCTGTTGCCGCCGAGCTGCTTGCGATCGACGGTGTCCGTGTTGGCGTCGCCGAAGCCGGCGTGCGCAAGGCCAATCGCAAGGACCTGACGGTCTTCCTGCTCGATGAAGGCGCGGCCGTGGCCGGCGTGTTCACGCAGAACCGCTTCTGCGCCGCACCGGTGCAGGTCAGCCGCGAGCATCTGGCCCAGGGCGGCGCGGTGCGCGCCATGGTGATCAACACCGGCAATGCCAATGCCGGCAC
>JBBKVU010000474.1:0-6138 GCA_037968595.1 Comamonas sp. | reverse complement strand
GAAGTGCGCGCGCTGGCCAACCGCAGCGCGGCCGCGGCCAAGGAAATCAAGCAACTGGTCCAGGCCTCGAACGCCCAGGTCGATGAAAGCAGCCGCCTGGCAACGCAAGCGCGCGCGCGCACCGCGCAGATGCTCAAGGCCATAGAGCAGGCCACGCTCAGCATGGGCGACATCACCAGCCAGGCCCAGGGCCAGCAGCAGGACATCGCCGCGCTGCACGAGGCCGTGCATGCGCTCAGCGACCACGCCCAGCACAACTCGGCACTGGTGCAGGAATCGGCCGCCGCGGCGCTGAGCCTGCAGGATCAGGCCGGCGCGCTGTCGCGCATTGCTACGCGCTTTGCATTGCCGGCCTGAACGTCACGCCCTCAGGCAGCACCCGTTCGTGGTGAGCTTGTCGAAACATGAACCTCCCACGCCATGCCACGCGCGCTGCATGGCCGTGGTTGCTGCCGCGCGCCAGTCTCCAGCGCCTTACTTGGCCGGCATGATCGGCAGATAGAACTGCCCGCCGGCCTGCTGGAACTCCTGCGCCTTGGCCTGCATGCCTTCGGCCAGCGCCGCGTCCTCGGCCAGGCCCTTCTGCGCGGCGAACTCACGCACTTCCTGGGTGATCTTCATCGAGCAGAACTTCGGGCCGCACATCGAACAGAAATGCGCGACCTTGGCCGCGTCCTTGGGCAGGGTTTCATCGTGGTAGGCCTGGGCGGTGTCGGGGTCCAGCCCCAGGTTGAACTGGTCCTGCCAGCGGAAATCGAAGCGCGCCTGCGACAGCGCGTCGTCGCGCGCGCGCGCTCCCGGATGGCCCTTGGCGACATCGGCCGCGTGGGCCGCGATCTTGTAGGCCATGATGCCCTGCTTGACGTCGTCGCGATCGGGCAAGCCCAGGTGCTCCTTGGGCGTCACGTAGCACAGCATGGCCGTTCCCATCCAGCCTATCATCGCCGCGCCGATGGCGCTGGCGATATGGTCGTAGCCCGGAGCGATGTCTATGGTCAGCGGGCCCAGCGTGTAGAACGGCGCTTCGTGGCAGTGCTTGAGCTGCTCTTCCATGTTGGCCTGGATCAGGTGCATGGGCACATGGCCCGGGCCTTCGATCATGGTCTGCACGTCGTGCTTCCAGGCAATCTGCGTGAGTTCGCCCAGCGTCTGCAGCTCGGCGAACTGGGCTTCGTCATTGGCGTCGCTGGCGCAGCCCGGGCGCAGGCCGTCGCCCAAGCTGAAGCTCACGTCGTACTGCTTCATGATGTCGCAGATGTCCTCGAAATGCTCGTAGAGAAAGCTTTCGCGGTGGTGCGTCATGCACCACTTGGCCATGATCGAGCCGCCGCGCGAGACGATGCCCGTGCGCCGCCCGGCCGTGAGGTGGATGAAGGCCAGGCGCACGCCCGCGTGGATGGTGAAGTAGTCGACGCCCTGCTCCGCCTGCTCGACCAGCGTGTCGCGGAAGATCTCCCAGGTCAGGTCCTCGGCCACGCCGCCGACCTTCTCCAGCGCCTGGTAGATGGGCACGGTGCCGATGGGCACCGGCGAGTTGCGCAGAATCCAGTCGCGCGTGGTGTGGATGTTCTTGCCCGTGGACAGATCCATCACGTTGTCCGCGCCCCAGCGCGTGGCCCATACCAGCTTCTCGACTTCCTCCTCGATGCTCGACGTCACGGCCGAGTTGCCGATGTTGGCGTTGATCTTGACCTTGAAATTGCGCCCTATGGCCATGGGCTCGATTTCAGGGTGGTTGATGTTGGCCGGAATGATGGCCCGGCCGCGCGCCACTTCCTCGCGCACGAATTCAGGCGTGATGATCTTCGGGATGCGCGCGCCCAGCGGGTTGCCCGCGAGGCGCTGCTCGCGCGCGGTGTCCTGCTGGTAGACGGCGATCCATTCGCGCCGACCGTTCTCGCGCAGCGCCACGTATTCCATTTCAGGGGTGATGATGCCGCGGCGCGCGTAGTGCATCTGCGTCACGTTGGCGCCGCTCTTGGCGCGGCGCGGCTGGCGCTGCAGGCCCGCAGCCTCGGCGCGCAATTGCTTCAGGCGCAGGGCTTCCTCGCTCTGGCTGCCGTCGTCGAGCGCCATGCGCATGCGGCCCACATACCATTCGGTGTCGCCGCGCGCGTCCAGCCAGGGTGCGCGCAGGCAGGGCAGGCCCTGGCGGATATCGATCTGCACCGAAGGGTCGGTGTAGGGCCCCGATGTGTCGTAGACGCTGACCTGTTCGCCGTTGGTCAGCGCGATGTCGCGCACCGGCACGCGCAGGTCGGCATGCAGCTGGCCTGGCAGATAGCTCTTGCGCGACGCGGGAAACGGCTGGCGCGACTGCGCCAGCAGATCGGCAAAGGATGGCTTGGAAAGTTCGGGTGGGCGGGCATTCATCGCAGTCTCCTCGGATGGTGGTTGGATCAACAACGCTCCGAGGAATGCCGGGCCGAGCCTGATTTGCGCCCATGTGCCGCAAGGGCTGTGGACGGACCACCGCCGGCTGGGGACTTGCCCCGCACGCGCACCCAGGTGCACGAGCAGCCATGGGTGGCGCGGATGGAAGAACGCTTTCAGCCTTGGTCGATTGCAGGCGCATTGCCCCACCGCTGACTGTTGCCTCCCCCACCCCGCTTCAGGGTCTCGCTCTTCTTCCGCCGGTATGAACCGGATCAAGTTCGTCGGGTTCGCCAATGGGTCTGTTCACACAGACTCGTTGGCATCTCAGCGCATAAGCACACCCCGGAGCTGCATTGAGTATAACGGCGCGTGCGACGGCAATGGAATCGCGGCGGCAAGCGTTAACGCCCCTGGGTGCTGAGCAGCCGGTCCAGCCGGGGGTAGACCCGCCGGGCATTGCGCTCGAACACCTGCTGCAATGCCTGCGCGGAAAGCCCCTGGACGGCATCCACATATCGGCGCGTGTCGTCGAAATGAAAGCCGGTCTCCGGATCGATGCCCTTCACGGCGCCATGGATCTCGGAAGCAAACAGCACGTTCTCGACCGGAATCACATCGAGCAGCAGATCGATGCCGCGCTGATGGTAGACGCAGGTGTCGAAGAACACGTTGTTGAGCAACTGCGACAGCGGCGGCCGCTGCAATTGCTGCGCCAGCCCGCGGTAGCGCCCCCAGTGGTAGGGCACGGCGCCGCCGCCATGCGGAATCACCAGGCGCAGCGTGGGAAAGTCCTTGAACAGATCCGACAGCAGCAGCTGCATGAAGACCGTGGTGTCGCCATTGAGGTAGTGCGCGCCCGTGTGGTGGAAGTTGGCATTGCAGGAGCAGCTCACATGCACCATGCCCGGCACATCCAGTTCCACCATCTTCTCGTACAGCGGATACCAGTGGCGGTCGGTCATAGGCGGGCCGCTCCAGTGGCCGTCCGACGGATCGGGGTTCACATTGCAGCCGACGAAGCCCAGTTGGTTGACGCAGCGCTCGAGTTCGGCCACGCTGGCCGACAAGTCCGCGCCCGGCGATTGCGGCAGCTGGCACACGCCCGCGTATTCGCGCGGATAAAGCCGGACCACCCGGTGGATCAGGTCGTTGCAGGCCTGCGCCCAATGCGCGCTGGTCTGCACGTTGCCCACATGGTGGGCCATCGCCCCCGCCGTGGGCGAGAACACCGTCATGTCCACGCCGCGCGCGCGCTGCGTGGCCAGCTGGTTGCACTCCAGGCTCTCGCGGATCTCGTCGTCGCTGATGCGCGCGTCGGGGTGCAGCGCCGGGGCTCCGGGCTCGAACAGGCGCGCCTTCTGGCGCTGGCGATAGTCGTTCAGCGCCTTGGGTGCGGTGGTGTAGTGGCCGTGGCAGTCGATGATCATGGGCGGGGTCCTGGCGTTCGGCTCGGGTGGGAGGTCAGTTGAGATGGATGCCCGATTCGCGGATCACCTTGTCCCACTCGGCGGTTTCCTTGCGCGTGCGCTCGGCCAGTTCCTGGGGCGCGCTGACATGCAGATCCACGCCCTGCTCGCGCAGGCGCGCCTCGAACGCCTTGTCGGCCGCCAGCTTGCCCAGCGCCACGCCCAGCTTGTCTATCACCGCCGGCGGCACGCCGACCGGGCCGAACAGGCCATACCAGGTGGTGTATTCGAAGCCCGGCAGCCCGGCCTGCTTGATGAGCGGGAAGTCCTTGTAGGTGGGCGACTGCGACCTGGAGCTCACGCCCACGACGCGCAGCAAGCCCTTGTCCACCATGCCCTTCATGGACGGCAAACTGCTGAACATGGCTTGCACCTGTCCAGACGCCAGATCCGTCATGGCCTGCGACGAGCCCTTGTAAGCGAGATGCCGGCCCTGGATGCCCGCCTGCTGCATGAACCACTCGGACGCCAGATGCGCCAGCCCGCCCACGCCGGCAGAAGCAAAGTTCAAGCTGCCGGGGTTGGCCTTCGCATGGTCTATCAGTTCCTTGACCGTGCGCACCGGCAGCTGGCTCGATACCACCAGCACATGCGGGCTGGTGGTGACCATGCCAACCGGGGACAGCTGCGTAAGAATGTCCACGCGCTTCTTGCTCAGCAGCGGCTGGATCACGACGTTGCCCGAAGCCGCGAACAGCAGCGTGTAGCCGTCGGCCGGCGCACGGACCACGGCATTGGTCGCGGGCACGCCCGCGCCCCCACCCAGGTTCTCGACCACCACGGACTGGCCCAGCTCCTTGCCCAGGGCCTGGGCGACTTCGCGCGCCACCACATCGGCCGGGCCTCCGGCCGCAAAGGGCACGATGAAGCGCAGGGTCTTGCTGGGAAAGCCATCGGCCTGCGCGTAGGTCTGGGGCGCAGCAAAAGTCGCGCACGCACACAGGGCTGCCTGCAGCAGCGTTCGTTTGGTGGTCATGGATGTCTCCTTGTTGCAGCCCTCTAGCCGGGGCCAGCAGGCATCGTAGGAACACTGGGGCGCGAGGGAAACACCGTTACGTCAGGCGTAACGCCCCAGGCCAGCGTCAGCTCGGATGCCAGGTGGAGCGCAAGGCGGCGACGGAGACACCGCCCAGCTGCCAGGAAATCTGCGCCGCGGTCTGGGTGATGACGGGGCCGAACGACTCCAGTTGTGCCGGCGTCAGGCGATCGACCGGGCCGGACACGCAGAGCGAGCCCAGCACGGCGCGGCGCACCCCGTGCACGGCGGCGGAGATGCTCGCGGCGCCGGCACTGCGCTCGCCCGCCGTCACGCTGTAGCCCGTACGGCGGATGGCATCGTAGACCGCGCCGGCCTCGCCCAAGGCGGCCAGGATCACGTGGCCCGCCGAGCCCCTGTCCAGCGGCAGCAGTTCACCCGAGCGCACATGGCGGCGAATGCCGCGCGGCCCTTCCACGCGCAGCAGGCAGCTGCGCACGCTGTTCTCGTAGACATAGAACGACGCGCTCTCGCCCGTGGCTTCCGCCAGCGCCATCAACTGCGGCTCGATGATGGCATTGACGTCGAACTGCGCCTGATAGCGCGCGCCCAGAAAGCCCGCGCTGGGTCCGAGCCGCCAGGCGCCGTCCGCGGCGCGCTGGACCAGAAAGCCATCCGCCGCCAGAGTGCGCGCCAGCCGCAGCACCGTGGGCTTGTGCATGGCCGTGCGCCGCGCCAGCTCGGCGAGAGAAACAAAGCTTTCATCGCCCGAAAAGGCCTTGAGCAGCGAGAGGGCCCGGGCGACGGCAATGACATGCGTCATCGGTGCCTCAAAAGCCTTGCAGATCCAGCCATTCGCCGGGATCGGCGCGCGTTGCCCGCAGCCGGTTGATGGGCGCGTTGACATCTTCCCAGCCAAGCGCAATGCCGAAAGCTACCTCATAGCCTGGGGGCAGGGCCAGCTGCGCGGCCACGGTCTCGCCGAAGCGGCGCCAGAAGCCCTGGGCGCAGGTTGCCAGGCCCTGCTCGACGGCCAGCAGCATCAGCGACTGCAGGTAGATGCCCAGGTCGGCCCACTGGGCCAGCCCCATGCGCGCATCGACGCTGACAAAAATGCCCACGGGCGCGCCGAAGAACTGCGCGTTGCGCGCCAGCTGGTTCAGCCGCGCGGGCTTGTCGTCTCGGCCTATGTCCAGCGTGCGATACAGGTCTTCGCCATTTTCAAAGCGCCGGCTGCGGTAGGGCTCCCACAGGCTGGGCGGGTAGGAGGTGCCCGTGGGCCCGTCCTTGGGCTCGGCCTGGGCCACGATCTCCAGCAGC
>JBBKVU010000473.1:0-6398 GCA_037968595.1 Comamonas sp. | reverse complement strand
GTGCTCTCGGACGGCGGCCAGCGAGATTTCCGCGCCTTGCGGCACTTCGATGGGCGCGCCGCCGTCCGAGAGCACGGGCAGGCCGCCGCTGGTCTGCAGCGCGCCTTCGGGCGAAACTTCAAACGCGCCGCTGCGCGTATAGGCTTCCAGGCCGTCCAGCGCCTGCACGCCGAACCAGGCATTGCCCATGGCCATCGCGTCGAGCGCGCGGCCGGTGCGCTGGGCCGGGCCGGCTGTTTCCAGGTGGCCCGAAGTGGCTTCCAGCGCGAACACGCGCGTCGACGAGCCGCTGCCTTGCAGGGGCACGGAGCGGAACGTCGACATTTCTGCGCGAAAGCCGTTGGTGCCGGAGTTCGCCAGGTTGTTGGACAACACCGCCTGCCGTTGGGCTGCGGCGTTGGCGCCGGTCATGGCGGTGTAGATGATGCGGTCCATGGCGGAACTCCTTTAGCGGGTCAAATCAACGCAGGTTCACCAGGGTCGAGAACACCTGGTCTTGCGTCTTGATGGTCTGGGCGTTGGCCTGGTAGGCGCGCTGCGCACCCATCATGTTCACCAGTTCGGCCGTCAGGTCGACGTTGGAGCTCTCGAGCGCGCCCGAGACCATGGAGCCGAAGCTGCCGCTTTTGGCCGTGCCGTACAGCGGCGTGCCCGAGTCGGCCGTGGCCACCCAGTTGTTGCCGCCGATCGCCGACAGGCCCTGGCTGTTGCTGAACTTGGCCAGCGCCAGCTGGCTTTCGGCGCGCGTCACGCCGTTGGAGTAGCTGGCCATGATGGTGCCGTCGGTGCTGATCTGGATGCCGTTGAGCTCACCCGCGGCGTAGCCGTCGTGGGTCAGCTTGGAGACGGCGAAATCGCTGCTCGACTGGGTCACGCCGCTCAGATTGAGCGAAATGTTCAGATCCTGCACCGGGTTGGCGCCGGTGACGTTGGGGTTGGGCAGGTCGGCGGCGGCAATGGTCATGTCCATGGGGCTGCCCGACACCAGCTTGCCGCTGCCGTCGAAGATCAGCTGGCCGATGCTGGTGGCGGCCGGGTCCAGGGAAGTGAAGACGTTCCAGGTGTTGCCCGCGGCCTTCTCGAAGTACATCGTGACCGGGGTGGCGATGCCCTGGCTGTCAAAGACTTCGAGCGACGTGCCATAGGTGGCGCGCGGCGTGGCCGGGATGGGGGGCACGGCGGCTGGATCGCCGGCGGCGTTCTCGGCGCGCGCGCTCAGGTTCAGCGCCGCCGTGATCTGCGTGGTTTCCTTGGCCGGAATCGGCTGGCCGGTGGGGAATTTGAGCGCTTCGAGCGTCGTGTTGCTGGTCAGTCCGGTGACCGGGTCGATCGGGTAGCCCATGACGCTGGCGCCATCGGTGGTGACCAGGTTGCCGGCCTTGTCGAGCTGGAAGTTGCCCGAGCGGGTATAGGCCTGGGTGCCGTCGGTCAGCTTCACGTGGAAGAAGCCATCACCGTTGATTGCCAGGTCCAGGCTGTTGCCGGTGCTGTTGATTGCGCCCTGGGTGAACTGCTGCGAGATCTCGGCGACATTCACGCCTATGCCCGAGGTCGAACCGCTCGACGAGCCGATGGCGCTGGCCACCATCTCGGCGAAGTCGGCGCGCGAGGACTTGAAGCCCGTGGTGCTGGAGTTGGCGATGTTGTGGCCGATGACGTCCAGGTTCTTGCTGGCGGCGTTGAGGCCCGAAAGGCCGTGTTGGAATCCCATGGTGTTCTTCTCCTGCGGTGCGGTGGATCGTGTGCGTGGTGGCGGGTGTTAGAAAACGGCCTTGACCTTGTTGTAGGCCATGCTTTCGCCGTTTTCGAGTTCCAGCGTCAGCGCGCCGTCGGTGGTGCTGGTGGCGACCACCAGGTTCGGCGACAGCGTGGTGCTGGCGACCTTGGCCGCGCCGTTCGCGGCGGCGACCTGGAAGCGCAGGCTGCTGACATCGCCGGTGTATTTGCTGCTGTCCCAGGCGAAGTAATGCCGGCCGGCATCGAGCGCGCCCAGGTCCACGGTGTCGACGACCGTGCCCGAAGCGGTGGTGATGTTGACTTTCACGTTGGCGGCCGTGCCGCTCAGGTCGAAGGCCGCGGTGCTGATCTTCTCGACCGGCGTGCCCAGCGTATTGCCTTCGGCCAGCACGGTGCGGCCAATCATCGACGTGCCCTGCAGCACCTGCATCGCGGTGAACTGCGAGGACATCGTCTCCATCGTGTCGTTGAGCGCGTTGATGCCCACCACCGTGTTGATCTGCGCCATCTGCGAGGTCATCTCGGCGTTGTCCATGGGATTCATCGGATCCTGGTTGTTCAACTGGGCGACCAGCAGCTTCAGGAAGCGGTCCTGCGCGGCCGCGGGATCGGTCGACGAGCCGGAGGTGGCTCCGGTGCTGCTGGTGCCGGTGCCGGTGGTGGGAAAGACGGGATTGGTGATCATGGCTTATTGGCCCATTTGCAAAGTCTTGAGCAGCAGCGACTTGGCGGTGTTCATGACTTCGACGTTGTTCTGGTAGGAGCGCGACGCCGAGATCATGTTGACCATTTCGTCGACGGCATTCACGTTCGAGTGGGTCACATAGCCCTGCTCGTCGGCCAGCGGGTGGTTGGGGTCAAGCACCCTGCGGCCCGGAGTCTGGTTCTCGTTGATCGCGCTGACGCGCACGCCCGAAGCCGCTTCCGCGCCCATGGGTGTGGTCTGGAACACCACCTGGCGCGCCTTGTAGGCCTGGCCGTCGGGGCCGGCGACGGCATCGACGTTGGCCAGGTTGCTGGCCACCACGTTGAGGCGCTGCGACTGGGCGCTGACGGCGCTGCCGGAGACGCTGAAGATTGAGAACATGGACATAGGTGCTGCCTTTGTTGATTCGGTGCGAGTGCTTACTGGCCTTGAATGGCGCTGAGCATGCCCTTGGCCTGGCCGTTGATGAAGCGCAGCGTGGCTTCGTAGCGCACGGAGTTGTCGACGAAGTTCGCGCGCTCGCGGTCGAGGTCGACGGTGTTGTTGTCGAGGCTGGGCTGGGATTGCACCGAGTAGCCCAGGGCTACGGTGCTGTGGCTGGTCTGCGCTGCGGGCAGCGGCATGTGGCCCTGGTGGCTGACGCTGGTGCCCGCGAGCGGGCTCTTGCCTTCGGTCGCGGCGCGCAGCGCCTGCGAGAAGTTGAGATCGCGCGCCACAAAGCCCGGGGTGTCCGCATTGGCAATGTTGCTGGCGATCAGGCGCTGGCGTTCGGCGCGCAGCACGAGTGCAGTGCTATGGAAATCCAGGCGGCTGGTCATTTTGTCGAGCATGTGGGCCTCGCGCTTGTGGCTTCGGGAAAAAAGTGGCCCCGCCGCGGCGGAGTCAGGAAGGCGCAATGCAGGACGCACCGCGACAGGCCTTGATTATGGAAATCGCCCCGTTTTTCTAAAGCGTGAAGAACGCATGGATTGCTGCGCAGTTTCGTGCTTTGCTGTCATGGCAAACGCACTAAAGTCTGGACCAGGCCATGCTGCCGGCGACGCCCTGGGCGTTGTGCCGGATGGCCGCACCATGAATTGAGGAGTTCCACTTGAAAAGCAGTCCCTGGCCTCTGGCCGCACCCGCTCGCGCCGCAACGCATCTGCGTGGTCTGGCGGGCGCCGTGCTTGCCGGACTGGGTCTGTGGCTTGGTGGCGCGCAGGCCCAGACCCATGCCGAACTCGAGGCCATGTCGCAGAGCTGGGCCGATGCCGCGCTGCGCGGCGATGCCGGCGCGGCGCTGCCGCTGCGGCTCAATGTCCAGATCGGCAAGCTGGACTCGCGTCTGCAGCTCGCGGCCTGCGCCAAGGTCGAACCCTATTTGCCCGCAGGCACGCGCCTGTGGGGACGCAGCCGCATAGGCCTGCGCTGTCTGCAAGGCCCCAGGGCTTGGAATGTCTACCTGCCGGTCACCGTGCAGGCTTTCGGTCCGGCCTGGGTGCTGAACAACAATGTCCGCCAGGGCGATGCCCTGACGGCCGGCGATGCGTCGATAGCCGAAGTCGACTGGGCCGAGGTGGATTCCCCCGTGGCGGTCAACCAGCCCGACTGGCTGGGCTTGGAAGCCGCACGCCATCTGCAGGCCGGCCAGGCGCTGCGCCAGAACATGCTGCGCCCGCCCCAGCTGTTTGCCATGGGCGCGCAGGTCAAGGTCGCGGTCTCGGGCGGCGGCTTCACCATCGTGTCCTCGGGCCGCGCAATGGCTGCTGGCGCCGAAGGTGCAAATGTGCGCGTGCGCATGGATAATGGCCGCCTGGTTTCGGGCGTCGTCAACGCGCAAGGCGTGGTGGAAGTGAAGTAGCCAGCACGCAGTCCAATAAATGGCTAAAGTTTTTTTCGCCGGTGTCGAAACCAGTGTTACTGAGCCTCCCGCGAATGGGGCCATGGAGAAATAAATGAAGATTGGACAAAAACCGGAACTGCCCGCGGCTGCCTTGCAGGCTGCGGCCAAGCAAGCTGCCAAGACCACGGGTCCGGCGGCAGAAGAAGCTGCTAAAAGTACCCAAGTGGCGACTTCGTCCGCTGGCGTGCCTGTATCTTTCTCGAGTTCGGCCAAAGCGCTGGAGCCCGCAGGGCGCTCCACGACCGAATTCAATGCGAAAACTGTCCAGGAGATGCGCGATGCGATTGCCAACGGCACGTTCCGCGTGAACTTCGACGCCGTTGCCGACAAGCTGCTGGCCAATACCGGCGAGATCCTGGCGCACTCGATGGCGACGCGCTCGGTCTGATGCCGGCCTGTCTTTTCCATGCAACTGTCTGATTCCCTGGTCCAGGCCGAAGCCGCCCTGCAGGCGCTGTCGGCCGCGCTGGTCGGCACCGACGCGGGCGCGATCGAGGCGCGCAGCGCCGATCTGCGCGACGCCTTCATGTCGCTGGCCGTGCTCAGCCAGCAGCACAGCCGCAGCGGCCAGACGCTCGATGCCGGGCTGCAGCAGCGCATTGAAGCCGTTGGCAGCCAGCTTGGCCCGCTGCGCGAGCAACTCGCGCGCGCCAGCGCGATGACCGGCCGCAAGGTCTCGGCCCTGCTGCCTGCGCAATCCGATTCCCCCACGTACGACACGCTGTCCGGGCGCGCCGCGCGCACCGGCCCGGCACGCATCTACCGCAGCGCCAGCTGAATCCCGCTTCTCCCTTGTTTTCCATTCGCCCATGAAAAAACGCAGCCCGGGAGCTGCGTTTTTTCATGGGGCCCGGGAATCTAGTGCGCGCGCATCTTGGTGCGCAGGCGTGCAATCGCCTGGCTGTGCAGCTGGCACACGCGCGATTCGGTCACGCCCAGCACGGCCGCGATTTCCTTGAGATTCATGTCGTGCTCGTAGTACATGCCCATGATGTACTGCTCGCGCTCGGGCAGCGCCTTGATGGCTTCGACCAGCGCGCCGCGCAGGCGCTGGTCGCGCAGCAGGGCCATGGGGTCGGCGCCGTCGTCGGCGACATGGCGGTCGAGAAAGCCGTCGCTGTCATCGCCCGGAGCGATGTCTTCGAGATAGACCAGCTGCGTGCCGCGCACCTTGCCCAGCAGCGACTGGTATTCATCGAGCGGCATGCCCAGTTCGGCGGCGATCTCCGACTCGAGCGGGCTGCGCCCGAGCTTTTGTTCGAGCCGGCGCAGCGCCTGCTCTATGTCCTTCTGGCTCTTGCGCGAGCTGCGCGACATCCAGTCGCCTTCGCGCAGTTCGTCCAGCATCGCGCCGCGTATGCGCTGCGAGGCAAAGGTCTCGAACTGCACGCCTTGCGCCACTTCGAAGCGGGTCAGCGCATCGGCCAGGCCTATCATGCCGACCTGGATCAGATCGTCCAGCGCCACGTTGGGCGGCAGCTTGGCGATCATGTGGTGCGCGATGCGCCTAACCAGGGGTACATGCTGACGTATCAGTGCGTTCCGTTCGAGCTGGCCGTTCGCGGTGTACATGGCGTTCATAGGCTCCACGCTGGTTGGGAAAAGACAGGCGCCGATGCAAGGCGGGCCGGCGCGTTGGTCGCCAGTCCGGGTGTCAGTGTCACCGCGTGCGCGAGCATCAGCAGTGCCAGGCGGCGCATCTCCTGCGCCGAGCCCGGGTCGGTGCGCGTGCACAGCGGCTGCATGCGCAGGTGGCGCTGGGCGCATTGCGTCAGCGAGGCCATCAGGGTGTCCGCATGGCGGCGCGCGAAAGGCTCGTGCGCCTCGGTGGCAGCGGCAACGATGCAGGACAGGCCCGCATGCAGCGCCAGGTGCTTGATCTGGCGGTAGCTGCGCTCCATGCCCCGAGGCTGCATGTCCAGCGGCAGCAGCGGACGCATCGCGTGGCCTTGCAGCAGCGGCGCGAGCTGTTCGATGGGAGCGTGCACGATGACCACCGCATAGCCGCGGGCATAGGCCAGCAGCGACTCGAGGCCGCCCAGCTGGCCCAGGCCCAGCGCCGCGGGCAGCGTC
>JBBKVU010000472.1:0-4103 GCA_037968595.1 Comamonas sp. | reverse complement strand
GGCCAGGTATTGCGGGTCGTGGACTATGTCTTGCACGCTGTAGACCTTGCCCGCGGGCACGCCGGCCGCCTCCAGCATCGCCAACACCTCGTCCAGCGTGCGGCTCTGCGTCCAGGCCTCGATGGCGGCGTCGATTTCCGCGACGCGCGCCACGCGGCCGTCGTTTTGCGCCAGCGCCGCATCCTGCTCCAGGTCCTTGCGGTCTATCGCCAGCATCAGGCGCTTGAAGATGCTGTCGCCATTGCCGGCAATCAGCGCATAACCGCCGTCCGCGCAGCGGTAGGCATTGGTCGGCGCAATGCCCGGCAGCGCGCTGCCCGAGCGCTCGCGCACCGCGCCAAAGGCGTCGTACTCGGGCAGCAGGCTTTCCATCATGTTGAACACGCTCTCATAGAGCGCGACGTCTATCATCTGGCCTTCGCCACCCCTGGCATCGCGGTGGTACAGGGCCAGCAGCACGCCCAGTGCGCCATGCATGGCCGACAGGCTGTCGCCTATCGATACGCCGCAGCGCACGGGCACGCGCCCGGGCTCGCCCGTCAGATGGCGCAGCCCGCCCATGGCCTCGCCCAGCACGCCAAAGCCGGGTTTGTGGCGGCTGGGTCCGGTCTGGCCGTAGCCCGAGATGCGCAGCATGATGAGGCGCGGATTGAGCGCATGCAGCGCGTCCCAGCCCAGGCCCCAGGCCTCCATGGTGCCGGGCTTGAAGTTTTCAATCACCACGTCTGCTTCGCGCAGCAGCGCGCGCACCGCGTCCTGGCCCTGGGGCGAGCGCAGATCCAGCGCCACCGAGCGCTTGTTTCGCGACTGCACTTCCCACCAGACCGAGGTGCCGCCGCGCAGCAGCCGCCATTTGCGCAGCGGGTCGCCGACGCCGGGCGGCTCGACCTTGATGACGTCGGCGCCGAAATCGGCCAGTGTCTTGCCGGCAAAAGGACCGGCAATCAATTGGCCGAGTTCCAGAACCTTGATTCCTTGAAGTGCTTGCACGTTCCACCCTATCGTTGCTCGTGGCGCCAATGTAGGGCGCCGGGCGCCAACGCGGAATTGCTCAGTTGTGCTGTGGCGTTCGCGTTTTGCGAACGCTTCTACAATGGCGCATGGCCACGCTCATCAATCCCGCGCGCGTCGATTTCGTCACCCTGCGCCTTTTCTGCGCCGTCGCGCAGATGGGCAGCATGACGCGCGGCGCCCAGGCCTGCAGCCTGGCGGTGTCGGCCGCGAGCCGGCGCCTTGCGGATTTCGAGAACGCCGCCGGCACGCTGCTGCTGGACCGCTCGTCGCGCGGCGTCAAGCTCACGCCGGCCGGCCATCTGGCGATGCAGCATGCGCTGCGCCTGTTCCAGGGCTTCGAGCAGTTCAGCAGCGAAATGCGCGACTACACGCTGGGCACGCGCGGCCATGTGCGGCTGTGGGCCAACATGTCGGCGCTGACCGAATTCCTGCCGGCCAGCCTGGCGAGCTTCATGGGTGCGCATCCCGACATCCATGTCGAGCTCGAAGAGCAGCTCAGCGGCGACATCGTGCGCGCGCTGGTCGACGGCCTCGCCGACATCGGCATCTTTGCCGAGAACACGCCTGTTGGCGATCTGCGTGTGGAGCCGTTCCAGCAGGACCAGCTGGTGGCCGTCTGCGCCCACGACCATCCTTTGGGCAGGCACAGGAAGGTCAGCTTCAAGCAATGCCTCCAGTACGACTTCGTCGGCCTGAACCGCGGCAGTTCCCTGCTGGAACTGACGGCGCGCGCCGCCGAGCAATATGGCGAAGTGATGCATGTGCGCATCCAGGCGCGCAGCTTCGACGCCATGTGCCAGCTGATCAACGCCAACCTGGGCATAGGCGTGCTGCCTCTGGCCGTGGTGCGCGCCACGCAGCCGCACCCGCTGAAGATCGTGCACCTCAAGGAGGCCTGGGCCAGCCGCAAGCTGCTGCTGGGCGTGTCCCAGACCTGTTCCTCGGCGGCATTGCTGCTGCGCGACCATCTGCAGCAGGGCGGCATGGCGCCAGGCAGTCACCTCTCGACCAAGCGCATTGCATGACACCCTGTCTGAACCACCCGCTTGAACCGGGCTTTGCCCGGCTGCGCCCCATTCAGGAAAGCGATCTTCCCCGCTGGCTGAACTACCTGCGCAGCGATGCCGTGCGCCAGGGCATCAGCTGGCGCCCGCAGAGCACGCAGGAACTGGGCGAATTCGTCCAGGCCACCGACCTGCAAAAGCCGCAGTCCCAGGTGCGCTTCGCGATCGCGCGCATGCCAGACGACACCATGCTCGGCTCCATCGGCCTGCACTCCATTTCCCTGTCGCACAGAAGCGCCGATGTGGGCTACGACATCGCGCCGGACCAGTGGGGCCAGGGCCTGGCCACGGCCGCCTGCCGCGCCATCGTGGCCTGGGCGCGGCTGCAGGGCCTGGTGCGGATTCAGGCCACGGTGCTGCCCGACAACCTCGCCTCGCTGCGGGTGCTGGAAGCTGCGGGCTTCGCGCCCGAAAGTCGGCTGCGAAAGTACCGCTGGATAGAAGGCCGGGCCTGCGATGTGCTGGTCTACAGCCATCTGCCTGACTAGCCCGCCAGCGGCAGCGCGCGGCTCAGTCCACCACGATCCCCAGCTCCATCAGCAGCTCGGCTGCCTGGCGGTGAGAAATGGTCGCGCCGCGAAAGAGCTTCGCGTCCTCGAGCTTCAGGCCGCCGATATCGGCCTCACGCAGGTCGGCGCCTTCGAAGCGCGCCAGCTTCAGGTGGGCGTCGTGCAGGCTGCCGCCCATGAAGACGGCGTCGCGGAAATCGCAGCCCGACAGATTGGCATCGGAGAAATCAAGGTCCTGCAGCTGCAGCTTGCGAAACGACAGCCGCTGCAGGTTGGCGCTGACCAGCAGCGTGTCCTCGAACGTCAGGCCCAGATGCCCCGCTTCCTCGAAGTTCGCGCCTGTGAGCTTGCACCCCTTGAATGCTGCCGCGGCCAATCTGGCGCGGCGCCACTGCGTGTTGTTGAGGTCACACGACGCGAAGTGCGCATCGGTGAGATCGGCGGAGTCGAAGACCGCCTGTCGCGCGCGGCACCCCTGCCAGTGCGTTCGGCTCAGCGAGGCCGCGTACAGCGACGCCTCGATGAACGAACAGGCGCTGAACGCGAAGTCGCGCATGGCCAGCCGGGACAGGTCAACGCCCTCGAAGTCGCAGCGCTCGAAAGCCAGCGGCGCGCCGGCTTCGATCAGCGACTCCATCTGCGCGCGTGAAATGGTCTGGTCCTCGATCAGGGCGGCAGGGGACGGATGGGGACTGGCGGTGAGGGTCATGCAAATGGACAGGCGGGACAGATGCCGCAGCTTAACGTCAGAACATGCTTGCGCGGTGCGCCGCGACGCCGGCCATCGCGCCTTCGGCCACGGCAATCGCCACGTTGCCGGCGGCGCGCGCCGCGTCGCCGCAGGCAAAGACATTGGCCACCGAGGTCTGCTGCATGGCATCGACCTGGATGTACGCGCCTGTCGGTCCCTGTGTCAGCGCGCAGCCCAGCTGCTCGGCGACCGGGCTTGCCAGGACGGTGCGCGGCTGGGCAAACAGTCCGTTCATTGCCAGCCTGCGGCCATCGGTCAGCACCACCTCGGCAAGGCCTTCGATGCGCGCGATCGGCGTCGCCTCGACCCGCGTTCCGCGGCGCGCGAACGTGGCCAGGTCTTCCTGCGTGGGCTGGTAGGCGCCGTTGAGAAACAGCGTGGCCTGGCCCCAGTCGGGCAGCATGATCGCATGGTGCTGGGCCACGGCGCCCGAGGCAATGATGCCTATGGCGCCGGCGTCCAGCTCATAGCCGTGGCAATAGGGGCAGTGAAACACGCTGCGGCCCCAGCGTTCTTCCAGACCCGGCACCGCGGGCAGTTCATCGCGCACGCCGGTGGCCAAAATCAGCCGGCGCGCCCGCACGTCGCGCCCGCCCGCACGCAAGCTGAAGCCGCCGTCGGCGGCAGGGGCTGCGTCCTCGGCCAGGCCCTCCATCCATTGCACCGTGGGATAGCGCAGCAACTGCTGTCTGGCCTCGGCCGCGATTGCGCCCGGCGCCTGGCCGTCACGCGAGAGAAAGCCATGCGAAGTGCCACCGGCTGCAT
>JBBKVU010000471.1:0-7007 GCA_037968595.1 Comamonas sp. | reverse complement strand
TTCCTCATTGAGAAAGCGCTGCTGATTGAATGCGCGCAAGGCACGCGGCAGCAGTCCGGTCAGCACGGTGGAGACCGCGCCTATGCGCAGGCTGCCGCGCAGGCCGTCGACGCTGGCGTCGCCATGCAGCAGCGCGGCCTCGCGCACCAGCCGGCGCGCGCGCGGCAGCAGCAGCAAGCAGGCCTGGGTGGGCTGGGCGCTGTGGCCGCTGCGTGACAGCAGCGCGAAACCCAGTTCGCGCTCGAGCACCTGTACGCGCTGGCCTATGGCCGCGGCCGTGAGGTGTTCGCTGCGCGCGGCTTCGGCAATCGAGCCGCTGTCGACCACGGCAATCAGGCTCTTGAGATAACGGATCTCCAAAAGATATCCTTTTGCTCTGGAAAATAATATTGGCTATGTCTTTCGGAGTATGACCGCTAAGCTTGCCGGCATACCCTTTCCCGCCCAGGCGGGCCCACATCCAGAGTGAGTTTTCCCATGCGTACCTGCTTTCATCTTGCCTACCACGTTCGCGACCTCGACAAAGCCCGCGCCTTCTACGCCGGCATGCTCGGCTGCCAGGAAGGCCGCAGCACCGATACCTGGGTCGATTTCGACTTCTTCGGCCACCAGATCTCGCTGCACCTGGGCGAGCCTTTCCCCGTGACCAATACCGGCCGCGTCGGCGAGCACATGGTGCCCATGCCGCATCTGGGCCTGGTGATGGCCATGGACGACTGGCAGGCGCTGGCGGCACGCCTGACGGCGCAGAACATGGACTTCGTGCTCAAGCCCCATATCCGCTTCGAAGGCGAACCCGGCGAGCAGGCGACGATGTTCTTTCTCGACCAGTGCGGCAATCCCATTGAAGTCAAGGGCTTCAGAGACCTCGACAAGGTCTACGCGCAGTGAACCTGCCCGCGATTCCCTTCATCTGCGCGCCCGGCTATGCATTTGCCGACCCCTGGAGCGCCGCCCTGCAGGCCGCGCTGCCGCACGAACGCATCGTGGCACTCGATGCGCTGGATGCCCAGGCGCGCGCGGTCTGTGACTTTGCCATCGTCGCCAACCCCGATCCGCGTGCGCTGGCGCAGCTGCCGCAATTGAAGTGGGTGCACAGCGTCTGGGCCGGCGTGG
Organism: Comamonas sp.; assembly: GCA_037968595.1. Lineage (GTDB taxonomy): Bacteria > Pseudomonadota > Gammaproteobacteria > Burkholderiales > Burkholderiaceae_C > Comamonas. The sequence goes on along the minus strand of JBBKVU010000471.1, from coordinate 5,891 downwards.
AGCGCCTGGTCGAGGATCTGCAGCACAGCCCGGTAGAGATCGTGCGCCTCGTGGACCCGCAGCTGGCCGACACCATGGCCGAAGCCGTGCTGGCCTGGACGCTGTACCTGCACCGCGACATGCCGCGCTATGCGCGCCAGCAGGTCGCGGGCCAGTGGCTGGCACATGACCATGTTCCGGCGCAGGACAAGACCGTCGCGCTGCTGGGTCTGGGAGAGCTGGGCATGGCCTGCGCCGCGCGGCTGCTGGCCGCGGGCTTCAAGGTTGCGGGCTGGAGCCGCAGCCGCAAGGACCTGCCCGGGGTGCAATGCCACGCGGGAGATCAGGAACTGCCGGCCTTGCTGGCCAGCGCCGACATCCTGGTCTGCCTGCTGCCGCTCACGCCGCAGACGCAGGACATGCTCGATGCCCGCGCCCTGGCGCATCTGAAGCCCGGGGCGGCGCTGATCAACTTCGCGCGCGGCGCCATCATTGACGACGCGGCCTTGCGCGCGGCATTGGACTCAGGGCAGCTGTCGCATGCCGTGCTCGATGTGTTCCGCGCGGAGCCGCTGGCCGCGTCCGAGTGGCAATGGCAGCACCCGCAGGTGACGGTTCTGCCGCACATCTCGGCGCCCACCAACCGCCGCACGGCGGCGGCCATAGTCGCCGCCAATGTGCGCTACTACCGCGAAACCGGCGCCCTGCCCGCGCTGGTCGACAAGCAGCGGCGCTACTGAGACGCGCTGCCGCGGGCATTGGCCCCGGCAGGCGCTGGGATACCGCCGCGGGCGGCGCGATGCGGCATGGCGCCGCCCCTACAATCGCGCGCACTATGCTGCTCAACTCCTGGTCGCCGAACGCGCTTTTCAGACATTTCTCGCGCCAGGAAGCGGCGCTTCTCGGCGTGACCGTGCTCTGGGGCTGCACCTTCTTCGTGATGCACGCGGCCATGGCGCACAGCGGACCGCTGTTCTTTGTCGGCCTGCGCTTTGTGGTTGCCGGCCTGGCCATCGTGCTGCTGTTTCGCCGGCTGATGGCCGGCATCACCCGGGCAGAGATTCTTGCCGGCAGCGCGATTGGCGCCTCGATCTGTGTTGCCTACGCGCTGCTGGGCCACGGGCTGCAAAGCATAGAGGCCAGCAAGTCGGCATTCCTCACCGCGCTGTATGTGCCCGCCGTGCCGCTGCTGCAGTGGCTGCTCACGGGCCGCGCGCCCCACCCCATGGCCTGGCTGGGCATAGGCCTGGCCTTCATCGGCCTGCTGCTGGTCAGCAATCCCGGCACGGCGCAGCTGTTTGCCTTGGGCGTGGGCGAAGCCGCGACCATTCTGGGCGCGGTAGTGATCGCGCTGGAAATCCTGCTGATCGGCAAATACGCCGGCCAGGTCAATGTGCAGCGCGTGACAGCCATACAGTTGCTGGTCGCGGGTCTGTTTGCATTTGCCGCAATGCCCCTGGTCGGCGAGCCGATACCGGCGTTTTCCTGGGTCTGGCTTGCCGGCGCCGTGGGACTGGGCCTGGCCAGCGCACTGATCCATCTGACCATGAACTGGGCCCAGCAATCGGTGTCGCCGACCAAGGCTACCTTGATCTACGCCACCGACCCGGTCTGGGCCGGCATCATAGGCCGCATTGCCGGCGACCGCCTGCCGGCCACGGCGCTGCTGGGCGCGGCATTCATCGTTGCCGGGATTCTTGCCAGCGAACTGCGGCCGCGGCGGCTGGCTCGCGCCACGGCCACGCCGTGATACGGGCGCCGGCACCAGCCCCGGCGCCGCCGTTCACTTGACCGCCACCGTCCCACGCAGCCCCGAGCTCGCGATGATGCGCGCCAGCCCACCGTCCTGCTGCAGATTTTTCGCGAAAGCCTCCAGAGAGGGCAGCGCGGCTTCACGGCCTTTGGGAATGGCCACGGCCATGTGTTCCAGGCCCCAACGGCCCGGCAGCACGCTGGCCGACGGCACTTTCTCGGCCAGCTCGAACAAGATGCCTTTGTTGGTGGCAAAGGCATCGATCTGCCCTTGCTGCAATGCGTCCGCGGCAGCGGCCAGCGCATCGAACTGCAATATGCGCGCCTGCTTGAGCTGCCCGCTCAAGGCCGCCAGCGAGGAGCTGCCGCGTGACACGCCAATCGATGCGCCGGCCACATCGACCGCATCTATGCTTTTGATCTTCCCGTCGCGCGCCGCGAGATAGCCCAGTTCGAGGGCAATCACCGGCTGGGTGAAGGCCACCACCTGGGCCCTGGCCGCCGAGGCGTTGGTGACGGTGAAGTCGACCTCGCCCGCCTTGATCGCATCGATCACCTGGGCGATGCGCTCGAACTTCACCACGCGCACCGGAACGTTCAGCTGCGCGGCCAGCAGCGTTCCCATCTCATAGGAGACGCCCGACAGCCCACCCTGAGGCTTTTCTATCAGGGACGTGGGACTGCCGGGATAGACGCCGACGCGCAACGTTCCCGTGGGTGCAAGTATCGGCTGGGCCTGCGCGACCCAGGCGCTGCTCTGCGGCGGCTGGGGCACGACGGCGCAGCCCGTCAGCAGCGCGGCGCTGAGGGCAATGGCAATCCAGGGGCGCAATATCATTTCTGTCTCCTTGTTGTTCTGTAGGCAGGCGCGAAAAAACGGCAAGGCCAGTCCTTGCCGCTGGCTTCAGTCAGCGCAGATCAATCGGCCAGAATGCCGGCGTCCTTGATGACCTGGCCCCATTTGACGATTTCCGACTTGCTGAAGTCGGCGAACTTCTGCGCCGAACCGGTGTCGACAATCGCGCCGCGCGCGGCCAGCTTGTCCTGCACGTCCTTGCGCGCCAGCACTTTTTGTAGTTCGCCGTTGAGGCGCTGCACCACCTCGGGCGGCAGGTTGCGCGGGCCGACCAGGCCCCACCAGACCGTGGCGTCCAGCTTGGGCCAGCCCAGCGACTGGGTCGTGGGCAGCGACGGCAGCGTGTCCGTCGGCTTGCTGCCGTAGACCGCCAGGGCGCGCAGCGAACCCGACTGAATATGCGAAATCACTTCCAGCGGATTGATGGACATGAACGAGACCCGCCCGCCTATCAGGTCGGTGATGGCCGGGCTGCCGCCCTTGTAAGGAATATGAATGGCCTTGAGGCCGGTTTGCTGGATCAGCAGTTCGCTGGCCAGATGGCCCGAGCTGCCGTTGCCGGCCGAGCCGTACGACAGCTCGCTCTTTTCGCGCTTGCTGCCGTCAATCAACTCCTTGAGCGACTTGAACGGCGAGTTTGCCGGCACCACGATGACCAGCGGCGCGTAGCCTATCTTGCCTATCGCCGTGAAGTCCTCGGCGGGATTGAAGCTCAGCTTCTTGAACAGCGCGGCATTGCTGGCCAGCGTGGGCGAGGCCGTGAGCAGCGTATAGCCGTCGGCCGGCGCCTTGGCCACGGCGGCCATGCCGATGTTGGTCGAGGCACCGGGCTTGTTGTCGACAATCACGGTTTGGCCCAGCGCGCTGCCCAGTTCCTGGGCGACGATGCGCGTCACGATGTCCACGCCGCCGCCGGGAGCGTAAGGCACGACCACCGTGATCGGCTTGCTGGGATAGCTCTGCGCCAGCGCGGCAAAAGGCAGGGCGAGCAGCGGCGTGAGGGCGATGAATTGGCCGATGCGGCGGCGGGTAGGTGTCACGGGATTTCCTCAAGGGTTGCGGGCCGCAAATCGTAGGCCCCGCAGCATGCCGCAGGCCGCTGTTTTTCGCATAGCTGCTAGTGCCGCCACGCCGCCCCAACCCCAGGTTTACCCGGTTGACAGGAAAACGCCTCAGCCGTTTTTCAACTGGCTCGCCTGCCGTGCCAGCGTGGTGATGCGTTCCCAGTCGCCCTGCACCAGCGCATCGGCCGGTACCAGCCAGGAGCCGCCTACACAGGCGACGTTGGCCAGCGCCAGGAACTCCGCGGCATTGCCCGGCTGGATTCCGCCCGTGGGACAGAACAGCACATCGCCAAACGGCCCGGCCCAGGCCTTGAGCATGGCGCTGCCGCCCGACTGCAGCGCCGGGAAGAACTTGAGCGCATCATAGCCGTCGGCCTGCGCGGTCATGATCTCGCTGGCCGTGGCCACTCCGGGCAGCAACGCCAGACCCTGGGCGCGGCAGGCTGCGCCCAGGTCCGTGGTATAGCCCGGGCTCACGGCAAAGCGCGCGCCCGCGTTCGCTGCCGCGGCAGCGTCCTCAGCACTGCGCACCGTGCCCGCGCCGACCACGGCTTCGGGCACGGCGCGCGCAATCGCCTCTATGCAGGCCATCGCCTGCGGCGTACGCAGCGTGACTTCCAGCATGCGGATTCCGCCCGCGACCAGCGCGCGCGCCATGGGCACGGCGTGCTGCACATCGTGCAGCACGATCACCGGAATCACGGGTGCGTCGCGCATCACCTCGCGCGCGCTGAAGTTGATAGTCTCTACAGCCACGAGCAGGCTCCCTCTTCCGCGCTGAGCGCATTGCGCCGGAAACCGGCAAACAGTTCACGGCCAAAGCCAAAGGTGTTGTCCAGGGCCTGGGCCGCGGGAATCTGCACCGGCGTGCGCGCGTTCCACGCGGCGGCGTCGACCAGCACATCAAGCGTTCCGGCAACCGCGTCCAGCCGCACGATGTCGCCATCCTGCACGCGCGCCAGCGGCCCGCCGGCGCAGGCTTCGGGCGATACATGGATGGCCGCGGGCACCTTGCCCGAGGCGCCGCTCATGCGGCCGTCGGTCACCAGCGCCACTTGGAAGCCCCGGCCCTGCAGCACCGCCAGCGGCGGCGTGAGCTTGTGCAACTCGGGCATGCCATTGGCCTGCGGCCCCTGCCAGCGCACCACGCAGACCACGTCGCGGTCGAGCTCGCCCGCCTGGAAAGCGGCCTGCAGTTCGGCCTGGGAGCCGAACACGCGCGCCGGCGCCTCGATCACATGCCGGTCTTCGGGCACGGCCGAGACCTTGATCACGCTGCGACCCAGGTTGCCGTGCAGCAGCTTCAGGCCTCCCGTGGCGCTGAACGGCGCGGCCACCGGGCGCAGCACGCTGTCATCCAGGCTCGCGCCAATTTCCGACCAGTGCAATTGATGGTCGGCATCGCCCATGGGCAGGCGCGTGAATTCGCGGATTCCGCCGGGCCGCACCGTCAGCACGTCGTCATGCATCAGCCCCGCGTCCAGCAGTTCGCGCAGCACATAGCCCGGGCCGCCCGCGGCCTGGAAATGGTTCACGTCGGCGCTGCCGTTGGGGTAGACGCGCGCCAGCAGCGGCACCACGGCCGACAGCTCGGAGAAATCGTTCCAGTCTATGCTGATGCCGGCCGCGCGCGCCACCGCCACCCAGTGGATCAGATGGTTGGTCGAGCCGCCCGTGGCCAGCAGCGCGACCATGGCGTTGACGATGCAGCGCTCGTCGACCACCTCGCCGATAGGCGCGCAGCCAGGCACCAGCAGCGTGCGCGCGGCTTCGCGCGTCAGCTCCTGGCGCAGCGCCTGGCCGGGGTTCACGAACGCCGTTCCCGGCACATGCAGGCCCATGGCCTCGAGCAGCATCTGGTTGCTGTTGGCCGTGCCGTAGAAGGTGCAGGTGCCTTCGCCGTGGTAGGCCGCGGATTCGGCGGCCAGCAGCTCCTCGCGCCCAACCAGACCTTGCGCGGCCTGCTCGCGCACCTTGGCCTTGGCGTTGTTCGACAGCCCGGAAGTCATCGGCCCGGCGGGCACGAAGACCGTGGGCAGATGGCCGAACTGCAGCGCGCCTATCAGCAGGCCGGGAACGATCTTGTCGCAAACGCCCAGCAGCAGGGCCGAATCAAATACATCGTGGCTCAGCGACACCGCCGTCGCCATGGCAATCACGTCGCGGCTGAACAGGCTCAGCTCCATGCCCGGCGTGCCCTGGGTCACGCCGTCGCACATCGCGGGCACGCCGCCCGCGAC
>JBBKVU010000470.1:0-5034 GCA_037968595.1 Comamonas sp. | reverse complement strand
GCCCCACAGGGCGCTGGCGCCAAACGCGCCCATGGCGGCGCCGGCGCACAGCAGGGCACGGCGCGAGCCGGCAGGAGCTGAATCCGTTCGTCCTGAGCCTGTCGAAGGATGAACGGCTGCGTCGGAGACGGTGACAGGAGGGTGGGCGTGAGACATGAAAGTATGTTTCAAAAAACGATGAAGCGCGATTCAGGCGTTGGCTGCCGTCCGGTCGATGCTCTTGCGGCCGTCGATGGCCGTCGTGTGCTCACCGGTCACCGTGACGCGGCGCACCACGCGGTGCTGGTCGCCGTAGTCGTTGATCGCGTAATGCTGGGTCGCGCGGTTGTCCCAGATCGCGACATCGCCTGCGGACCAGCGCCAGCGCACGGTGTTCTCCAGCGCGACGATGCGCTGGTGCAGCAGCTCGAGCAGCGCGCTGGATTCCTGCTGGCGCAGCAGGTTCAGGCGCTTGGCGAAATGGCCCAGCAGCAGCGCGCGCTCGCCGGTCTCGGGGTGCACATGCACCACCGGGTGCTCGGCTTCGATGACGCTGCGCCGGAAGGTCGCGCGGTAGGCGGCGCGGCCCGCGATCTCCTCGGCGCTGGCCGTGGTCTGCTGGCGCGGATCGGCATAGTCGTAGTCATTGCCATGCACCGCCCAGAGCTCGTCGGCCAGGGCCTTGAGCGGCGCGGGCAGGCCGGCGTAGGCCGAAACGGTGTTGGCCCAGACCGTGTCGCCGCCATGCGGCGGCAGCACCACGGCGCGCAAGATGCAGGCCTTGGGCGGCGCGGCCTTGAAAGTGACATCGGTGTGCCAGGAATCGGCGCGCCCGCCATGGCGCGAGTCGAGTTCCAGAAAGCGCGTGCCGTCGGGCGCGGGCACCGTGGGATGGGCTTCGATTTCGCCCCAGAGCCGGCCAAACGCCTGGTGGCTGGCGTCATCCAGGTGCTGCTGGCCCTTGAAGAACAGCACGCGGTGGCGCAGCAGCGCGGCGCGCAGTTGGCCGACGGTCTCGTCATCGAGCGCACCGGACAGGCGCAGGCCGCGCACTTCGGCGCCTATGCGCGCGGCCAGCGGCGTGATGTCCAGCGGGCCCGACAGTTGCGTGGGCAGGGATTCCAAAACAGCGCTCATTGGATGCTCCAAGGTAGGCGTTTACAACGCAATGGAGGTTCATCCTAGGCAGGCGGCTGGTTCTGGGAAACGAATTTTCTGGCAGATCGATATCTGAAAAACAGCGCGCGCCCTGAAACGCCCTTCGACGGGGTCGCCTAGACAAGCTCAGGACGAACAGGGTTTCCGGGCGAGGCGAAGAAATCCGTTCGGGCTGAGCCCTGAGCCCGTCGAAGGATCGAAGCCCCGGTGTTCAACCTGCCGGCCTCAATGCCCCCGCCCCAGAAACTGCTGCAGCTCGGGCGTCTGCGGCGCGCCGAACAGCGCTTCGGGCGTGCCGACTTCGTGCACCTTGCCCTGGTGCATGAACACCACGCGGTCGCTGACCTTGCGCGCGAAGTTCATTTCATGCGTGACCATGACCAGCGTCATGCCCTGGTCGGCCAGGCTTTCGACGACCTGCAGCACTTCGCCCACGAGTTCGGGGTCCAGCGCCGAAGTCACCTCGTCGCACAGCAGGATTTCGGGGTCCATGGCCAGCGCGCGCGCGATCGCCACGCGCTGCTGCTGGCCGCCCGAAAGCTGGTCGGGCATGGCGTCGAACTTCTCGGCCAGGCCCACGCGCGCCAGCAGGCGCTCGGCGTTCTGGCGTGCCACATCCTTGGGCTGGCTGGTGACCAGCGTGGGCGCGAGCATCACGTTGCGCCCCACCGTGAGATGGGGAAACAGGTTGAAGTTCTGGAAGATCATGCCCACGTTCTTGCGCAGCTCGCGCATGGCGCCGGCGTTGTCGGCCTGCAGCGGCTGGCCGTGCACCGTGAGCGTGCCTTCCTGGAAGGCCTCGAGGCCGTTGATGCAGCGCAGCAGCGTGCTCTTGCCCGAGCCGCTCTTGCCGATGATGGACACCACTTCGCTGCGTGCGATCTGCAGGTCCACACCCTTGAGCACTTCGTTGCTGCCGTAGCGCTTGCGCAGGCCGCGGATGTCGACCAGCGGCGTATGCGCGGCAATGGGGGAAAGGAGGGCGTTGGCAATAGAGGTCATGGCGGAAGTCCGAAAGAAGCCGGCAATCAGGAAGCGGGGCGCAGGCGGCGCTCGAGGCGCTGGCTCCACAGCGACAGCGGAAAGCACAGCGCGAAGTACATCAGCGCCACGCAGCCGTAGATCAGGAAGGGCTCGAAGGTGGCGTTGGCGATCAGCTGGCCGGCCTTGGTGACCTCGACAAAGCCGATCACGCTGGTCAGCGCCGTGCCCTTGATGATCTGCACCATGAAGCCGGCCGTAGGCGCGACACCCAGGCGCATCGCCTGGGGCAGGATCACATGGCGCAGCTGTTCGCCAAAGCTCAGCGCCAGGCTGGCCGAGGCCTCCCACTGGCCCTTGGGCACGGACTCGACGCAGCCGCGCCAGATGTCGCACAGGTAGGCGCTGGCATAGAGCGTGAGGCATATGCTCGCGGCCAGCAGCGGCGAGGTGTCCACGCCCAGCATCGCCAAGCCGAAATAGATCAGGAACAGCTGCATCAGCAGCGGCGTGCCCTGGAAGACCTGCACATAGCAGGCGACGGCGCGCACCGCGCCGGGCAGCTTGCTCAGGCGCAGCACCAGCAGCGCGAGCGCCAGCAGGCTGCCGCAGGCAAAGGCAATCAGCGACAGCCCCACGGTCCAGCGCAGGGCCAGCAGCAGGTGGCGGGCAATGTCCCAGAAAGTGAATTCAACCATGGTGGTCTTTCAGCGGCGGCAGCCAAAAACAAAACGCGGGCCGAACCAGTTCAGCAGCTGGCGCAGCAGGATCGCCAGGCCCAGATAGATCAGCGTGACGATGATGTAGGCCTCGAAGCTGCGGAAGGTACGGCTGGAGATCAGGTTGGCCGCATAGGAAATCTCCTCGGTGGAAATCTGGCTGCAGACGGCCGAGCCCAGCATCACCAGGATGATCTGGCCCGTGAGCGCGGGCCAGACGCGGCCCAGCGAAGGCGGCAGCACCACGCGCGTGAAGATCTGCCAGCGGTCCATTGCCAGGCTTTGCGCGGCCTCGATCTGGCCACGCGGCGTGGCCTGTATGCCGGCGCGCACCTGCTCGCAGGCATAGGCGCCCAGATTGAGCGTCATTGCCAGGATGCTCGCGGTCTCGGGCGACAGCCGCAGGCCCAGCGAGGGCAGGCCGAAGAACAGAAAGAACAGCTGGATGATGAACGGCGTGTTGCGGAACACTTCCACATAGGCGCTGACGACAAAGCGCAGCCAGGGGCCGGCGTTCAGCCGCATCCAGGCGCAGGCCACGCCCAGCGCCACGCCCAGCGGCGTGGCAATGGCGGTGAGCAGGGCCGTGAGCGCCAGGCCCTTGAGGAACATCGGCCATTGGGCCAGTACCGTGGCGAAATCCATTGTCATGGGCGCATCCGTGGAAACAGGAAAAAGTCAGGCAGCTGGAGCGCCGTCATCCGTTCGTCCTGAGCTTGTCGAAGGATGAACAGACGGGCGCCGACCAAGTCTCGAGAAGATCAATCCGGCAGATTGCCCATGCCCCGACCCAGCCACTTCTGCGAATAGCCTTCTATGGTTCCATCGGTCTTGGCGGTGCGCAGGATGGCGTTGACCTGGTTGAGCAGCGCGGTCTCGCCCTTGCGCACGCCTATGTAGTTGGGCGAGTCCTTGATCAGCAGCTTGTATTCGGCCTGGACCTTGGGGTTCTTCTGCAGCGCCGCGGCGGCAACGGCGGCGCCGATGGCGACAAACTGGGTCTGCTGCGACATGAAAGCGGCCATGGTCGAGTTGTCGTCCTCGAAGCGCTGGATCTTGAGCGTCTTGGGTGCCAGGCCCTGCAGCGCGTCGTCCTGGATGGTGCCGCGCGTCACGGCCAGCGTCTTGCCGCCGAGGTCGTCAAACGACTTGAGCGCCACATCCTTGGGGCCGAACACCGCCTGGAAGAAAGGCGCATACGAGACGGTGAAGTCGATCACCTTGGCGCGCTCCTCGTTCTTGCCCAGTGCCGAGACGATCAGGTCGATCTTCCTGGCCTGCAGATAGGGAATGCGGTTGGGCGTGCTCACCGGAACGAACTCGGCCTTGACGCCCAGCTTGTCGGCTATCAGCTGGGCCACGGCCACATCGACGCCGGTGGGCTTGAAGTCGGGGCCCATGTAGCCATAGGGCGGGTAGTCGGTGGGAATGCCCAGCGCAATGCTTTTCTTGGCCATCACGGCCTTGAGCGAATCGTCGGCATGCGCGGCTACGGAAAACGACAGCGCGGCGGCGGCAACCAGACCCGACACAGCGGTACAGACTTTGAACTTCATGGCGCAGGACCTTTGGTGAAAGAAGTGAATGCCCCAGGTTCTCAGCAGGATGCGTGCCAGCTTGAAACAGCCATGCCAGCCAGGCCCATGGTTGCTGGCGATTTTTCCGCGCGCAGCGCCGGCGCCAGAGGGGGAATCACGCTCGGCACGCGATTTCAGGCATTGGTCTTGCTTGGCAAGACCGTGCCATATGAAACATTGGTTTCTTTGGCTTGTATATCTGGAACAAAAATTTCACAGTGGTGCGTGCCGGCCCCGAGTTGGTGCGGGCCGCACTTGAATGGAGCAAATGCGATGCAGCAGCAATCCGCCCCGCCTCTCGATGTGCGCATACGCGAGGTCTACGCCGATCTGTCGGCCGCCGAGCGCAAGCTCGCCGATGTGGTGCTGGCGCGCCAGCATGATCTGCGCGGCTATTCGGCGACCGAACTCGCGGCGCTGGCCGATACCTCGAAGTCCAGCGCCGCGCGCTTCTTTCGCCGCCTGGGCTATGCGGGTTTCGAGGAATTTCGCCTGCAGGTGCGCGCGCGCAGCACGCAGCATTCGCCGCTGGCGCGCCTGGCCCAGGCTCCGGCCCAGCCTTGCGCCGAAGCCGGCCTGCAGGCCCATGCGCGGCGCGATGCGCAGCGGCTGCTGGAATG
>JBBKVU010000469.1:0-13700 GCA_037968595.1 Comamonas sp. | reverse complement strand
TGCGGCGCTCACGGGCACGCAGTGGCAGGCGCTGGAGCAGGCGCTGGCCACGGGACATTCACCCCAGGCCTATACCGCCACATTGCGCGCCGCGGCGCCGGTCGCCCTGGCCCTCAAATCCCAACTGCGCACGCTGCTGCAATACCATTGCGGCAGTCCCTTGCTGCGCACCCGCCAGCTGATGATGGATTTGCAAAACCTATGACTAACTCCACTTTTCCAGTTCCGCGCACGGCTCTGTCGGTCAATGTCAACAAGGTCGCGCTGGTGCGCAACACGCGCCACCTGGGCATTCCCAGCGTGACGCGCGCCGCGCAGCTGTGCCTCGAGGCCGGCGCCCAGGGCATTACCGTGCACCCGCGGCCCGACGAGCGCCATATCCGCGCCGGCGACGTGCAGGAACTGCACGACCTGCTGCGCCAGTGGCCCCAGGCCGAATACAACATCGAAGGCAATCCCTTCCACAACCTGATGGACTTCATCCGCGCGCAGCGGCCCCATCAGGCGACCTTTGTGCCCGATGGCGAAGACCAGTTCACCAGCGATCACGGCTGGATCTTCTCCCAGGATGCCGAGCGCCTCGCGCCGCTGATTGCCGAATGCCGGGCGCTGGGCGTGCGCGTCAGCCTGTTCATGGACCCGATTCCCGAGCAGATGGCGGCCGCCAAGGCGGTGGGCGCGGACCGCGTCGAGCTCTACACCGAGCCCTATGCCGCGGCCTGGGGTACGCCGCAGCAGGCGCAGCAACTCGAAAGCTACCGCGCCGCGGCCCAGGCCGCGCTGGACGCGGGCCTGGGCGTCAATGCGGGCCACGACCTGAGCCTGGACAACCTCGCGGCCTTTGTCGCGGGCGTGCCGGGGCTGCAGGAAGTCTCGATCGGCCATGCACTGATCGTCGATGCGCTTGAACGCGGCTATGCGGGCGCAGTGCAGGCTTATCAGCAGTGCATAGACGCCGGCATGGCGCAAAAGAACGGCTGAAATCATGATCTACGGCATAGGCACCGATATCTGCGATGTGCGGCGCATCCGCGCTAGCCTGGAGCGCCTGGGCGACCGCTTTGCCGAGAAGGTGCTGGCCGAAGGCGAGCTGGCGACCTGGCGTGCGCGCAGCGCGCGCTGGCCGGACCGCGGCGTGCGCTACATGGCCACGCGCTTTTCCGCCAAGGAGTCGTTCAGCAAGGCCATAGGTCTGGGAATGCGCATGCCTATGACCTGGCGCCATTGCGAAATCGTCAACCTGCCCAGCGGCCAGCCGAGCATCGTGCTGCATGGCGCGCTGAAAGAGTGGTTCGAGGCGCGCGGCCTGCAGGTGCATCTCACGGTGACCGACGAAAGCGACTATGCAGCAAGTTTCTGCGTGGTCGAGAAAAAAGCCGGATAGTTGCCGCGCGCTTCGGCGCTGCTGGCATCATCCGGGGCTTGATTGATTCCTGAAGGCCGGACATGACCGAGCACGCTCCCCTCATCATCGACATCGCGGGCACCGAACTCACGCCTGCAGACCGCAATCGCCTGGCGCATCCGCTGGTCGGCGGCATGATACTGTTTGCACGCAACTGGCAGGACCGCGCCCAGCTGCTGGCGCTCACGGCCGACATCAAGGCGGTGCGCGAAGACCTGCTGATCTGCGTGGACCATGAAGGCGGGCGCGTGCAGCGCTTTCGCACCGATGGTTTCACCCATCTGCCCGCCATGCGCGCTTTTGGCGCCATGTGGATGGATGACGGTCAGGGAGCCCAGCAGCGCGCCGGCAGCGGGGCGCTGCAGGCCATGGACGCGGCCACGGCCGCGGGCTATGTGCTGGGCAGCGAACTGCGCGCCTGCGGCGTCGATTTCTCGTTCACGCCGGTGCTCGACCTCGACTGGGGCGAAAGCGGCGTGATCGGCGACCGCGCCTTCCATTCGGATGCGCGCGTGGTCGCGGCGCTGGCCAAGAGCCTGATGCACGGCCTGCTGCAGGCCGGCATGGCCAACTGCGGCAAGCATTTTCCCGGCCATGGCTTTGTCAAGGCCGATTCGCACACCGATATTCCGGTGGACCGCCGCGGCCTGCAGGCCATTTTGTCCGACGACGCCGCACCCTACCCGTGGCTGGCCTCGGTGCTGACCAGCGTCATGCCCGCGCATGTGATCTATTCCAAGGTAGACAAGCGTCCCGCGGGCTTTTCGGCCAAATGGCTGCAGGATATCCTGCGCGGCCGGCTGGGCTTTGATGGCGCGATCTTCAGCGACGACCTGAGCATGGAAGCCGCGCGTCGGCTCGATGGCCAGACCCTGGACTTCACCGCGGCCGCGATCGAGGCGCTGAACGCGGGCTGCGACATGGCGCTGCTGTGCAACCAGAGTCTGAACGGTGGCGTCGCAGTCGATGAATGGCTGGACGGCATGCAGACCGCGCGCGCCCAGGGCCGTTGGACGCCCAGCGTTGACAGCGAGTCACGCCGCCTGGCATTGCTGCCCGAAACCCTGCCGCAGAGCTGGGATGAACTGATGCTGCAGCCCGCCTACCGCAACGCGCTCGACCGTCTGCCTTGACAGGCTTCAATGGCCGGGGCGGCTGCGGCGTCTACAAGGCCGTCCTCTGCCGAGGCGGCGACGGGGCCGGCGCCGACCTGCAGTCAAACATCTACTCATCGCAGCCATCGGTAGCGTTGCCGGCTGCAGCCGAACAGGGACCTGAGGCGCGTCGACAGACACAAGTCCTTTGCGCGATGCGTTGCCACCCTGGGTAACCACGCCAGCAGGCTGGGGCATGGCGCTGCCGCTGGTCGCAACCGGGCTGCCGGTGCAGACGAGTCAGGCGGGCGTGTCCGTGGCATCGAAGAATGCCGGAATACCGGGCGAGGCATGACCCGAGACAATGAAATCCTGCCAGGCAAGGCCGAGGTCGGCGGTCTTGGCGAGCAACACGGCCAGTTTTTCCGCATCGAGTTCGCGCAGCGGCCGGCGCACATTGAGACTCACGGTGTCGTCGTCGGGCAGCATGCCCAGCGTGGCGCCAGGGATGCCGGTCCAGAGGTGATTGGCCTGCATCAATGCGCGCGCAACCTCGTCCCAGCGGTCCATTTTGGGCGCCGCCAGCAGACTGCACAGCACGACTTCCTCGCGTTCGCCCACGCCTTGGAGCTGCAGGCCGATCGCCAGCTCGTCAATGACGATTTCCTCGGTGGCAAGCAGCGAGACGGTATCCAGACCAATTTCTTGCGCAAGCGTCGTCAAAAGATGCTGGTAAGACTCGGGCATGGGCGCTTTCTGATGGGAAAGATGGACGCTGGTGAGTAACCACAGGCGTCCATGGGTTCCATTGCCAGAGCGGCCTTTCAGGGCCGCGTGGTCAATTCCTGGGCCGCGGCCTCTTCCTCGGGTGACGGCGGCGCATCGTCGGGGACATGGGCGTGGATGCCGCCTTTCCAGCGGCGCACCACGCGCTGGAAGATCAGCGAATTGGGAATCTGCAGGAGGGTGCCTTCGCCATGGCGGGCCGAAGTGTCCTCCAGCGTGGTGTAAAGCATGTTGATGTCTATCACCCGACCCTTGGCGCCGGGCTTTTCCGCGGTATCGAGCAGTTCGATGTAGTCGCCCAGGCGGTAGGGGCCGACGGTGACGATCAGCAGCGCGCAAAACAGGTTGGACAGCACGCTCCAGGCCGCGAAGAAGGCAACCGCACCCACGGTGGCAAAACCCGTGAAGGCCGTCCACAGCACGGTGGCTGAAACTCCCAGCCGTTCGAGTATCAGCAGCACGGTGGCGGCAATGATCAGCCAGCGTATCACTCCGCGCAGCGGCACCAGCAGTTCGCGCGGCAGCGCATAGTGCGCCCCGGCGCGGTAGATCACGCGCTTGAAGAACAGGTTGATCAGCCAGGCGGCAAACAGGATCAGCAGGATCTGCGAGGCCGGAATCAGGATTTCCAGCCAGTCCTGCAGCCAGCTGGGCAGGTGAATTGAAAGACGACGCATAGCTCCGAGGGGTCAACAAACAGAAAAAAAACTGCCCCAAGCCTATCAGCTATCGCGTCGTGCGTGACTGGGCTCCGCGCCTGACGCAGCTTTGACAGTTCAGGGGGCGCTTCTCTGTTCAATCGTGTCCATCTGCATCTCGAAGCTGAAGAAGCGGTCACGTCCCTGGGCCTTGGCCGCATACAGCGCCTGGTCGGCGCGCATCACCATGCTTTCGGCATTGGTGCTTTCGTCGGGAATGCAGGTGGTGATGCCGCCCGAAAGCGTCAGCACCTCGCCCAGCGGGGAGTCGGGGTGGGCGATGGCGCGCACGCGCAGCATCTTGCCCAGGGCGCGCGCGAACGTCATCGCGCCCGAGCGCGGCGTATTGGGCAGGATCATCGCGAATTCCTCGCCGCCGTAGCGCGAGGCCACGTCGCGCGGACGCATGCAGACATCGCGCAGCAGCTTGCCCACGGCACGCAGGCATTCGTCGCCTTTGACATGGCCGCAGCTGTCGTTGTAGCGCTTGAAGTGGTCGAGGTCGCAAAGCATCAGGGTCAGCGGCTTGTTGTCGCGCTGCGCCGAAATGATTTCCGCATGCAGGATGCGGTCGAAGCCGCGGCGGTTGACCAGGCCGGTGAGCGCATCCATCTCCACCATTTCGTTGAGCCGCTGATTGGCCAGGTGCAGCTCGGCCGACATGGAGATCAGCCGGCGGCGCATGTCCAGCAGACGGCGCATGGCGCGCAGCTTGGCAACCAGCACGATGGGCTTGACCGGCTTGACCAGATAGTCATCGCCGCCGGACTCTATGCCGCGCCAGACATCGAGATCGGTGTCCAGGCCTGAAAGGAAAATGATGGGTGTCCAGTCGCCGGCTTCGGATTCACGCATCTGGTGGGCCACGCCGTAGCCGTCGAGGCCGGGCAGGCGGATGTCGAGCAGCACCAGATCGGGACGTCGCAGCTTGAACAGCTGCAGTGCGATTTGCCCGTCGGCCGCCTCCATCACCTCGGTCACGCCCGCATGCTGCAGTTCATGCACCAGCGACGCGCGCATCGATGCCTGGTCCTCCACGACCAGTACCGAGAACGGGGCGGTGTCCGTGGAACGCGCGGTGAAACGGGCTGCGTGGGGCTCGATGGCTGGTGGAGGCTGCGTCGGTATCACATCGGTTTCCTGTGACTGGCGCCGTTTCGCAGGGTTTTTGTCCTTGTAAAACGGCCCGGGCATTGCGTGCAATGCCGCACCAATCTGAGTATGCCTGCCTGCAAAATGGCGGGAAGACGATACAAGTGTAAACGGGCGCCGCCGCGCCGTCACAAGTTAACCGACAACAGACCCTCAGTGTTCGCGGCGCAACGCGGGGAACAGGATCACGTCGCGGATGCTGACGCTGTCCGTGAGCAACATCATCAGGCGGTCCAGGCCCACGCCGCAGCCACCGGTGGGAGGCATGCCGTATTCGAGCGCGCGCACGAAGTCATGGTCGAAGAACATGGCTTCGTCATCGCCGCTGTCCTTGGCGTCGACCTGGGCATTGAAGCGCGCGGCCTGGTCTTCTGCGTCGTTCAATTCGCTGAAGCCATTGCCGAACTCGCGGCCCGTGATGTAGAGCTCGAAGCGCTCGGTCACTTCGGGGCGCTCGTCGTTGGCGCGCGCCAGCGGCGAGATTTCCGTCGGGTGCTCCATGATGAACGTCGGGTTCCAGAGCTTTTCCTCGACCAGTTCCTCGAAATACAGCACCTGCAGGCTGGCAAGCGTGCGGCCGGCCAGCTTGTTCTTCTCTTCGGTCAGGCCCAGCTTGCGCAGCGCGGGAATCAGCCAGTCGCGCTGGTCGACGTTGTCGCCGGCCTCGGTGTACTTGACGATGGCTTCGCGTATGGTCAGGCGCTCGAACGGCTGGGCCAGGTCGACAGGCTTGCCGCCATAGGTCAGCTGCAGGCTGCCGACGGCCTTTTGCGCGGTGTCGCGGATCAGCTTCTCGGTGAAGTCCATCAGGTCGCGGTAGTTCCAGAACGCGGCATAGAACTCCATCATCGTGAATTCGGGGTTGTGCCGGACCGAGATGCCTTCGTTGCGGAAGCTGCGGTTGATTTCAAACACGCGCTCGAAACCGCCGACGATCAGCCGCTTGAGGTAGAGCTCGGGCGCAATGCGCAGGTACATCTCCTGGTCGAGCGCATTGTGGTGGGTGACAAACGGCTTGGCGTTGGCGCCGCCGGGAATCGGGTGCAGCATGGGCGTCTCGACTTCGAGGAAGTTGTGCGCGACCATGAATTCGCGCACCCCGCTGATCGCCTTGGAGCGCGCGGTGAAGCGCCGGCGTGCGGCTTCGTCCATCATCAGATCGACATAGCGCTGGCGGTACTTCTGTTCCTGGTCGGCCATGCCGTGGAACTTGTCGGGCATGGGGCGCAGGCTCTTGGTGAGCAGGCGCAGCGCCGTGACCTTGATCGACAGCTCGCCGGTCTTGGTCTTCATCAGCGTGCCGCTGGCACCGATGATGTCGCCCAGGTCCCAGCGCTTGAACTGCGCATACAGCTCTTCGCCAATCGCATCGCGCGTGATGTAGAGCTGGATGCGGCCGCCGGTCGCGCCCAGCGAGCCGTCCTGCACGGTGGCAAAGCTGGCCTTGCCCATGACGCGCTTGAGCATCATGCGGCCGCCCACGCTGACGTTCACGCCGGCGGCTTCAAGGGCTTCGGCATCCTGCTCGGCATGCTCTGCCTGGATGTCGGCCGCGTGGTGCGTGGGCTGGAAGTCGTTGGGGAAGGTCACACCACCGCCCTGGGCCTGGGCTTCGCGCAGGCTTTTGAGTTTTTCGCGGCGCTCGGCGATCAGTTGGTTTTCGTCCTGCGGGGCGGCGGTATCGGCTGCGGAAGTGGTGTTGTTGTCAGACATGAAAAGAGCGCCAGCGGGCAAGCGCTGGTGGAACGGGGCCAAAACCCTTGATTTTAGTTTTTTTAGCCGAGTTCGGGCGAGCGGATGTGCAATGGCCGTGGGGCCATTTGGATTCCTGCGTGGCGTGGCGCGTGGCCGGGCTCAAAAACCTATGCCCGTGCGCTCGAGTACATCGGCCACCAGCTCCAGCCGGACCAGGGGATTTTCCAGTTCCATCAACTGCTGGCGCAGCGTGGTGGGCAGGGGCAGCAGTTCGCACCAGCGGTTGGCGACCCAGCCGCAGTCGTGCAGCTGTAGCACCTCGGGCAAGGCCAGGCCGGGGTCGTCCGCATGCTGGCTGCGCAGCGTCTGCAGCAGCTTGTCCAGCGCCTGGGCCGCGGCCTGCAGGTCCTCGGGCACGGTCACCGCGAGATCGGCATCGATCATCTCCACATCGGCGACCCACAGACCATGCGGCAGGCAGCGGCGCTCGCGTATGCGAAAGCGCTGCGTGCCCTGGCACAGCAGGTGTATCAGCCCGGCCTGGGGAAACTGCAGCTGGGCAATCGTTGCCAGCGTTCCCACGCTGTGAAACTGCTCGGGCGGCGCGCCGGCGTGGCGCACCTCGTGACCATCGCTGAGCGCCACCACGCCAAACGGTGCGCCCGCACGTGCGCATTTGCGCACCATGTCGAGATAACGCACCTCGAAGACGCGCAGCGGCAGCCGCCCACCGGGGAACAGCACGCTGCCCAGGGGGAACAGCGGCAGGGAAGTGAGGGTCAAGGGTAATGTCATGGTGATACGCGCTTGCCCACTATCATCCCATGGTGTACCCGTCGCTGTCATGCAGGCTCAGGCGACTGTCCTTGCTCATTTAATTCCTACATGCTTTTTCAAATCATCACCTTTTTGCTGGATGTCGTCGTGGGCCTGCTCACCGGCCTGTGCTTGCTGCGCCTGTACATGCAGGCCCAGCGCATTCCCTTTTCCAACCCCGTGGGCCGGCTGGTGTTCGCGCTGACCGACTGGATCATCCTGCCGCTGCGCAGGATAGTGCCCGCGTCGGGGCGCTGGGACGCATCCAGCGCGATTGCCGCCTATCTGCTGCAGATGCTGCAGTACGTGCTGCTGTGGCTGATGATGGGCGCGGGTGCAGGACAAGCCCTGTGGTTGCCCTGGCTGGCGCTGTGCGGCGTGCTGCGCGTGGTCATCACCGGCTGCATGGGCATCGTGCTGATCTACACCATCCTGTCCTGGGTGCAGACGCGTTCGCCGGTGTCCATGGTGATGGAGCGTCTGGCCGAGCCGCTGCTGCGCCCGGTGCGCAAGGTCATGCCGCTGGTCGGCGGCATCGACCTGTCGCCCCTGGTGCTGCTGGTGTTGCTGCAGATTGCATTGATGGTGCTGGGCTACGTTCAGGCGGGCGTGTTGATGTGACCTCAGGGTCGGGCGGTGGCGAGTGGGAGTGGTTACAGCATCCCTCTGCCGAGGGCGGGAGCCGGGTCTCGGCCCGGCAGCCGAGGTACTTTTCTTTGCTTCGCCAAAGAAAAGTACCCAAAAGAAAGGAGAGCGGGGGCGCCTAGCTCCTGCTGTCTGCGACCCTGCGCTGCGCTCCGGGCAACCTGCCGTGCTCGGTCCCGGGCTGCGCCGCAGAACTCGCTGCGCGCCTGCGGCGCTACGCTCGAACAACTGCGGCGAGTCGGTTTACGAAGTCGGTGTGTCCTTCGGCACACCGACCAGCCCGGGCCCTGCGCGCGGCAGGGCTAGGCGCCCCCGCGCAGCCAGAAGGGCGGGGAGGTTTGCAAGCGCTGTGACGAAGCTGTGCAGCCTCTTAAACTGGCACGGCGCAGCAGGGGGACACCGAGCAAGGGCCGCCCCGCAGCGATGGTGTCGTCCCCCTCCACCGAAGGATGAGAGGGGGAAGCGCCGAAGGCGCTCAGGGGGTGCTTTTAAGCTACCGCGTCAGCCGGCAAACGCTGCAGCATGGCCAGCGAATTGGCAATGGTATCGCGCAACTGGCGGCGCTCGACGATCATGTCGACCGCGCCCTTTTCCTGCAGGAACTCGGCGCGCTGGAAGCCCGGCGGCAGCTTCACGCGCACCGTGGTCTCGATCACGCGCGGGCCGGCAAAGCCGATCAGCGCCTTGGGCTCGGCAATCACGATATCGCCGACAAACGCAAAGCCGGCCGACACACCGCCCATGGTTGGGTCGGTCAGCACGCTGATGTAGGGCAGGCCCTTCTTTGCCAGGCGCGTCAGCGCGGCATTGGTCTTGGCCATCTGCATCAGGCTCAGCAGACCTTCCTGCATGCGCGCGCCGCCGGTGGCGGTAAAGCAGATGAACGGCACCTTCTGCTCGATGGCGGTTTCCACGCCGCGCACAAAGCGCTCTCCGACCACCGAGCCCATGGAGCCGCCCATGAAGTCGAACTCAAAGCAGGCCACGACCACGTTGACGCTCTTGACGGCGCCGCCCATGACGATCAGCGCATCGGTCTCGCCGGTGTTCTCCAGCGCTTCCTTGAGGCGTTCGGGGTACTTGCGGCTGTCCTTGAACTTCAGCGGATCGACGGGCACGACTTCCTGGCCGATTTCATAGCGCCCTTCGGCGTCGAGGAAATGGTTCAGGCGCGCGCGCGCGCCGATGCGGTGGTGGTGGCCGCAGGTCGGGCAGACGTTCTGGTTCTTTTCCAGGTCGGCCTGATACAGCACGGTTTCGCACGACGGGCACTTGATCCACAGACCTTCGGGGATCTGGTGGCGTTCCGTCGGGTCGGTGTGCTGGATTTTGGCGGGCAGCAGTTTTTCAAGCCAAGACATAGTATTTCCTCTTTGCGCGCCTGCGCCCTCAAAGGGCGTGGCGTAAGGGCAGCATTATGCGTCGAGTGCTTTACGCACGCCGCGCAGGAAGTCAATGGTCAATGGCACGACTTTCTCGTGCGGCTGGTCGTTGAGCATCTCGATGATGCGGCTGCCGATCACCACGGCATCGGCAAACTCGCCGATCGCCTGGGCGGTCTGGGCATCGCGTATGCCAAAGCCCACGCCCACCGGAATGCTCACGTGCTGGCGTATGCGCGGCAGCATGGCCTCGACGGCCGCGGGGTCCAGCGCAGACGAACCGGTCACGCCCTTGAGCGAGACATAGTAGACATAGCCGCTGGCCACGCGTGCCACCTGGGCGATGCGTTCATCGGTGCTGGTCGGCGCCAGCAGGAAGATCAGGTCCATGTCGCGGGCGCGCAGCGCGGCGGCAAAAGCCTCGCACTCCTCGGGCGGGTAGTCGACGATCAGCATGCCGTCGACGCCGGCAGTTGCCGCGTCGTTGACGAAAGCGCCTTCGCCGTGGACCTGGTCATAGCGTTCGACCGGGTTGGCATAGCCCATCAGCACCACCGGTGTGCTGTCGTTCTTCTGGCGGAATTCGCGCACATAGGCCAGCACCTGGGCCAGGCCCACGCCCAGCGCCAGTGCCTTGTCGCCGGCCTTCTGGATGGTCGGGCCGTCGGCCATGGGATCGGAGAACGGGATACCCAGCTCGATCACGTCGGAGCCGGCCTCGACCATGCCGTGCATCAGCGCCGGCGTGATCGCGGCAAACGGGAAGCCGGCGGTGACATAGGGAATCAGGGCGGTACGGCCTTCGGCCTGGAGTTTTTCAAATGTGGTGGCAATGCGGCTCATGCGGCAGGCCCTCCCTTGACAGTCAGACCGCGCATCGAAGGGCGGTCATAGAAATCTGCGCCCGACAGGTCGGCAACGGTGCCTATGTCCTTGTCGCCACGGCCAGAAAGATTCACCAGAATGGACTGGTCGACACGCATCTGCTTGGCCAGCTTCATGGCATAGGCCACCGCGTGGCTGGACTCGAGCGCGGGAATGATGCCTTCGGCGCGGCACAGGTAGTGGAAGGCTTCGAGCGCTTCGGTATCGGTGATGCCCACATATTCGGCGCGACCGATTTCCTGCAGCCAGGCGTGCTCGGGGCCTACGCCCGGATAGTCGAGACCGGCGCTGATGCTGTGCGTCTCCATGATCTGGCCGTCGTCGTTTTGCAGGATGAAAGTGCGGTTGCCGTGCAGCACGCCGGCGCTGCCGCGCTGCAGCGACGCCGAATGCTTGCCCGAGTCCAGGCCTTCGCCCGCGGCTTCGACGCCGATCAGGCGCGTGGCTTCAAACGGAATATAGGGGTGGAAGATGCCGATCGCATTGCTGCCGCCGCCCACGCAGGCCACGACCGCATCGGGCTGGCCGCCGTTCAGGAATTCGGGCATCTGCGTCAGGCACTCGGTACCGATCACGCTCTGGAAGTCGCGCACCATCATAGGGTAGGGGTGGGGGCCCGCGGCCGTGCCGATGATGTAGAACGTGCTGTCGACATTGGCGACCCAGTCGCGCATGGCTTCGTTGAGCGCGTCCTTGAGCGTCTTGCTGCCCGATTCCACGGGCACGACGGTCGCGCCCAGCAGCTTCATGCGGTAGACGTTGGGACTCTGGCGGCGGATGTCCTCGGCGCCCATGTAGATGATGCACTCGAGGCCGTAGCGGGCGCAGATCGTCGCCGTGGCCACGCCGTGCTGGCCCGCGCCGGTCTCGGCAATGATGCGCTTCTTGCCCATGCGCTTGGCAAGCATCGCCTGGCCGATCACGTTGTTGATCTTGTGCGCGCCGGTGTGGTTCAGGTCTTCGCGCTTCAGATAGATCTGCGCGCCGCCCATTTCACGGCTCATGCGGTCCGCGTGGTAGACAGGCGAGGGGCGGCCCACGTAGTGGTTGAGTTCGGACTCGAATTCGGCGACGAATTCGGGGTCGTTCTGGTAGCGCGCGTAAGCGTCGCGCAGTTCGGTCAGCGCATGGGTCAGGGTTTCACTGGCAAAGCTGCCGCCATAGCGGCCGAAATGCCCGGATGCGTCGGGGTGCTGGTATTCAAACATTACAAATTCTGCCGTAGTTGGGCATCGGCCGCACGCACAGCGGCAACGAAGCGGTGGATCTTGTCGGCGTCCTTGACGCCTTTGAGCGGTTGGCCGTCGGGGCCCGTGGCTTCTACGCCAGAGCTGACATCAACGGCAAGCGTCTTGCAACGCGGGCGCACCTGCCGAATGCCATCGGTCACGTTTGCAGGCGTGAGTCCACCAGACAAAACGAGGTGAGAGTCTACGCTTGGAGGAAGGAGTGACCAATTGAATGCCTTGCCGCCGCCGCCATAGCCGTCCACATGGGCATCGAGCAAAATGGCTTGGGCGTGAGAGTAACGCTGAGCATATTCTACGAGGTCGAAGCGCGCTGCTGCGTCTCCAAGGGGAATCCGGGCCGCGCGCAGGAAAGGCCGCTGCCCGCCACTGGCCTCCAGGCATTGCGCGGGCGACTCGTCGCCATGGAATTGCAGGCAGGCGCCGGGAATTTCCACACAGGCCTGCTGCACCTGCGCCGGCGCCTCGTTGACGAACAGCAGCACTGGGGTGACAAACGGCGGCAGACGGCGCGCGAGCTGGGCGGCGCGCGCGATGCTTACCGCGCGCGGGCTGGGGGCATAGAGCACGAAGCCTATGGCGTCGGCGCCCGCGGCCACGGCCTGGTCCACGTCCTCTTCACGCGTGAGGCCGCAGATCTTGATGCGCGTGCGCAGCGCGGGAGCGAGAGTGGGGTTCATGGCAGCCAATCGAATGCCGCGGCGCGCGTCGGCAGGCCCCAGACCGGGTCGTAGACCGGTCCGAGGAAGTACAGCCCGTCGGGCGAGAAGGTGGGCGCCGCGGCATCGCGCGAACGCGCCGCAAGAACGGTCTGCATCCAGTTCACGGGCTGCTTGCCCTGGCCGATGGCAATCAGGCAGCCCATGATGTTGCGCACCATGTGATGCAGGAAGGCGCTGCCTTCGAACTCGAAATGCCAGTAGCAGGTCTCCATGGGCGGCTCGCCCGGGCGGCCCAGGCCGTGCAGCCGGCTGAGCGTGTCTCCCGGGGGCGTGGCGCGGCGCGAGACCTCGAGGCGGTGCAAGGTCTTGACCGGACTCTTGGCCTGGCAGGCCGAGGCGCGAAACGAAGAGAAGTCATGCTCGCCCAGCAACTGGGCAGCAGCAGCCTGCATCGCAACGCCATCGAGTTCGTGAAACACCCAGCCCACGCGGCCGGCCTCGACGCTGGGCCGCACCGGCGACTGCAGCAGCACATAGGCGTAGCGCCTGCGGGTGGCGCAAAAGCGCGCGTGGAAGTCGTCGCCCACGGGCTGGGCCCATTGCACGGCGATGTCGGCGGGCAGGAAGGTGTTGGTGCCGCGCACCCAGGAAAACGGCGTGCGCTCCAGTTCGGTGTCGAAATGCGCGACCTGCATGATGCCGTGCACGCCGGCATCGGTGCGGCCGGCGCAGACCGTGGGCACGGGCTGGGTCGCAAAGCGGCCCAGCGCCGCTTCGAGGTGGTCCTGCACCGTGTTGCCCGAAGTCTGGCTTTGCCAGCCGTTGTAGCGCTGGCCGTTGTAACTCACTCCCAGGGCTATGCGCATGGCAAGTCCTTGCCGCGGGCGCCAGGCGCCGCGTTGATCTGCGGAAAAAACATCAATTGATTTCGGCAAGCAGGCGCTGGGCGCGCTCCTTGAGTTCACCTTCGGATTCTTCTATGACTTCCTCGATCAGCGTGCGCGCGCCGTCGCTGTCGCCGATGGCGGCGAATTCCTGGGCCAGTGCCAGCTTGGTGGCCAGCGGGTCTTCAGCCGCGGCCTGGCTGCTTTGCGACAGCGCGTCCACGGGGGCGGCAGGGCCCAGATCAAGCGAAAGATTGCCCAGATCGAACTCGAGGAAATCAAAGGCGGGAGCAGCCG
The DNA here is from genome assembly GCA_037968595.1 of Comamonas sp. Taxonomy (GTDB): domain Bacteria; phylum Pseudomonadota; class Gammaproteobacteria; order Burkholderiales; family Burkholderiaceae_C; genus Comamonas. Next base: position 52 of record JBBKVU010000469.1, on the reverse strand, counting down.
CAGGCGCAGCGGCCGGGGCCGCCACAGGGGCCGGGACAGTGGCTGCGGGCAC
>JBBKVU010000468.1:0-2541 GCA_037968595.1 Comamonas sp. | reverse complement strand
GCCCGGTGCTGTTCGCGCTGGGCGCGCAGGACCAGATGACCCCGCCCAAGGCCGCCCAAGGCCTGATCCAGGCGGCCCAGGCCGCGGGCAAGAAGACGCAACGCGTGCTGCTGCCCATGGGCCACAACCAGATGACGGAGTCGCCCGACGAAACGCTGTTTGCGCTGCGCGACTTCCTGCAGGCGGCGTGACAGACCCCGGGCCCGCGGCTTCGGACTAACCCCCTGAAGACGCAGGCCGGTGCGGCGTAAAGTGGGCTGCAGCCATTCAGGAGCCAGCCCATGAGCCATCCGTCCACGCCCGCCCCGCTTTCCAAGGCCGAGGTCGATCCGCGGCAGTTCGAGAGCTTTGCCGCGTTCTATCCGTTCTACCTGTCCGAGCACAGCAACCGCCACTGCCGGCGCCTGCATTTCGTGGGCTCCAGCCTGGGCCTGCTGTGCCTGGCCTGGGCGGTCATTTCCGGCCAGCCCGGCTGGATAGGCCTGGGCCTGCTGCTGGGCTATGCCTTTGCCTGGGCCGGCCACTTCGGCTTCGAGAAAAACAAGCCCGCGAGCTTCAAGCGCCCGCTCTACAGCTTTCTGGGCGACTGGAAGATGTACGCCGACATCTGGCGCGGCCGCGTGTCGCTCTAGGCCGGCCGCGCGCGCTCAGAGTTCAGAAAGTCACGCGCACCGAATCCGCGCTGCGGCTGGCCTCGCCGTGGTACACGGCTTCGATGTTGTTGCCGTCCGGGTCGAGCACAAAGGCCGCGTAGTAGCCGGGATGGTAGGGGCGCTCGCCGGGCGCGCCGTTGTCCGTGCCGCCATGGGCCAGCGCCGCCTGGTAGAAGGCCTCGACCATGGCGCGGTCGCGCGCCTGGAAGGCCAGGTGGTGGCGGCCGGTCAGGTGGCCCTGCGCAGCCTGGCTGCCGGCCGTGGAGACGAACAGTTCGTCGGCCCAGAAATAATCCTCGGCCGTGCCGCCCATCGGCACCTGCAGCGCCGCGAGCACGGCGGTGTAGAAGGTCTGGGCCTTGGGCAGATCGCGCACCACCAGCTGCAGGTGGTCGATCAGCCGGCCGCGGTGAATTTCCATGGTTTCCATAGCACTCTCCTGGGGGTAAGAATCCTCAGCGGGGCAGCACGAACGGCACCAGGGCCGGCGGCTGGGCAACCACTTCGGGCAGGGGCAAGGCCTGGCCCAGCGTGAGTTCGTCCCAATGGCCCTGCTCCCACAATTTCTGCGTGCCCGGCGTTCTGTCGAGCAGCAGGTGCTGCAGCAGCGGCGCGAGCAGTGTCTCGTCCGGGTCGCACAGCAGCACATAGCGCGGCTCGACGTCGTCTATGGTGCGCGTCTGGCCTTCGTCGGGCAGCACGCCCAGCCAGCGCACCGTGGTCAGCGCCGCAATCGCCGGCTCGAGCTGCAGCGCGTCTACCTTCAGGCGCCGGGCCAGCGCCAGCGGCTGCATGCCGCGCAGCGGCTGGCCGCGCTGCTCGTCGAGCACGGCAACGACTTCCAGCGCCAGCTCGAAGCTCCAGCCGCGGTGCGAGGAGCTGCGCTCCATGCCTGTGAGCAGGCTGGGCAGATAGGCCGTGACCACGGCGCCCAGCAGGAAGATCACCCAGGCCACGTAGACCCAGATCAGCAAGATGGGCAAGGTGGCAAAGGTGCCGTAGATCACCGAATAGGTGGGCACCGACGCCAGGTACAGCGCGAGAATGTTCTTCGCCAGCGCCATGCCGATGGCGACAAACAGGCCACCGACAAAGGCATGGCGCCACTTGACCGGGGTGTTCGGCACGTAGTGGTAGAGCGCGGCCATTGCGCCCGACAGCAGCAGGAACTCCAGCGAGTTGAAGCCGACCTGCACCGCTTCGGGCAGGGCCGCGACGATGCCGCGCGAAGCCGACAGCACATACGAGGTGGTGGCAATGCTGCCGCCCATGAGCAGCGGCCCCAGCGTGATCACCGCCCAGTAGATCAGCAGGCGCTGGCCCAGCGGCCGCATGCGCTGCACGCGCCAGATGTTGTTGAGCGTGCGGTCCATGGTCATGACCAGGCTGATCACCGTGACCAGCAAAAAGGCAAAGCCCACGCCGCCCAGCTGGCTGGCCTTGGCCGCGAACTGCATCAGGTAGTCCATCACCTGCAGGGCAATGGAGTCGGGAATCAGGCTGTCGATCAGCCAGCGCTGCAGCATCAGCTGCAGCCGTCCGAACGTGGGAAACGCGGTGAACACCGCCAGCGCCACCGTGACGAACGGCACCAGCGCCAGCAGCGAAGTGAAGGTGAGACTGCTGGCCGTGAGCCCCAGCCGGTCTTCGCGAAAGCGCGCAGCCAGCGTGTGCGCGGTGTTGCGCCAGGGAAAGACGGTCAGGGTGTGGGCCAATTGGCGCCCGCGCATGCGCGCTCGGTGAAAGGACAAGGCCATGGCCGATATGATGCCACCTCCATGAATCCTTCCAACACTGAACCCGGCAGCGACGTGGCTGCCACCCGCTGGTGGGCCGTAGGCAGCCTGCTGGCCCTGATGCTGCTGTGCGTTGCCTGGGAGCTGTGGCT
>JBBKVU010000467.1:0-10290 GCA_037968595.1 Comamonas sp. | reverse complement strand
CGCTTCAGGTGGCGCTGCAGGAGCGCAATGCGTTGGCCGCCTGGCAGCCGTCGCTGCGTCCCGCGCTGCAGGGCCTGTGCGCCCTGAGCGGCTGCACGCTGTCGGCGCGCCAGGACATCAGCCAGGTGGTGATTTCCAGCTCGGCCTTCACGCGCAGCGCGCAGGCCGACAGCTATCTTCTGAGCCTGACCATAGAAAACCAGGCCGGCACCGAACTTGCGATGCCCGCCGTGGAACTCACGCTCACCGATCTGCAGGACCAGCCGCTGCTGCGTCGCGTGCTGCTGCCCGCCGACCTGCAGGCGCCGGACACGCTGGGCGCGCAGGCCGAATGGAGCGTGCGCATTCCCCTGGTCGTCACCGCCACGCCGACGCGCATTGCGGGTTATCGTGCACTTGTCTTTTATCCCTGATCTTTGGAAAACTCACCGACTATGGCCGCCCTCATTTGTGGATCCCTCGCGTTTGACACCATCATGACCTTCGAGGGTCGTTTCGCGGACCAGATCCTGCCCGACCAGCTGCACATTCTCAATGTGTCGTTCTTGGTGCCCACGCTGCGCCGCGACTTCGGCGGCTGCGCGGGCAACATCGCCTACAGCCTCAAGCTGCTGGGCGGCGAGCCGCTGCCCATGGCCATGCTCGGCAGCGACGGCGGCAGCTACCTGGAGCACATGCGCGGCCTGGGCATCTCGACCCGCCATGTGGGCGAGAGCGGCGAGATCTACACCGCCCAGGCGATGATCATGACCGACACCGACAACAACCAGATCACGGCCTTCCACCCCGGTGCGATGTCGCATGCCCATCTGCTGCAGATCTCGGCCGAGACGCCCGCGGCTGTGGGCATTGTTGCGCCCGATGGGCGTGACGCCATGATCCAGCACGCGCGCCAGTTCAAGGAAGCGGGCATTCCTTTTGTCTTCGATCCGGGCCAGGGCCTGCCGATGTTCAACGGCGAGGAGCTCAAGGTCTTCATCGTCCAAGCCGACTGGATTGCCGTCAACGACTACGAAGCCAAGGTGCTCTGCGACCGCACTGGCATGGACCTGGCAACGCTGTCGCAGCAAGTCAAGGGCCTGGTGGTGACGCTGGGCGCCGACGGCTGCGAAGTCTGGGAGCAGGGCAGCAAGACGGCGGTCGCGCCGGTTGCGCCCAAGCAGGTGGTCGATCCCACGGGCTGCGGCGATGCCTGGCGCGGCGCGCTGCTGTTCGGGCTGGAGAAGGGCTGGTCGCTGGTGCGCTGCGCCGAACTCGGCAACCGCGTGGGCGCGCTGAAGATCGCCAGCAAGGGCCCGCAGAACTATCTGCTTGACTTTGCCGTGGAGTAAACCGCGGGCGCGGCCTGGGCTGCGCTACGCGCCCCGGGCGGACTTCCCTTTCTGAGCCTGGACGAGCATGGATTCCGTTTCACAGATCGCGCTGGGTTCGGCGCTGGCCATTGCCACCATGGGGCGGCGCACCGCTGTCTGGAAAGCCGCGCTCTGGGGTGCGGTGGCCGGCACGCTGCCCGACCTCGATGTGGTCATCGACCATGGCAATGCGCTGACCAACATGGTCAACCATCGCGGCAACAGCCACTCCTTGCTCTATCTGTTCCTGCTGGCGCCGCTGCTGGGCTGGGGCATGGCGCGGCTGCACGGTGAAGGCGTGCATTGGCGGCGCTGGTGGCTGGCGATGGCGCTGGTGCTGGTCACGCATCCGATCCTGGACTGGTTCACGATCTACGGCACGCAGCTGCTGCGGCCGTTCAGCACCGAGGCCTATGGGCTGGGCAGCGTGTTTGTGATCGACCCGCTCTATACCTTGCCGCTGCTGGTCGGCGTCGGGGTCGCGCTGTGCCGCAAGTCGTTTGCCGGCCTGCGCGCCAACCAGATCGGCCTGGCGCTCAGCAGCCTGTATCTGGCCTGGGGCGTGCTGGCGCAGCAGCATGTCATTGGCATCGCCCAGGCCTCGCTGGCGGGCCAACGCCTTGCGGCGCCGCAGCTGCTGGTCACGCCCACACCGCTCAACACGCTGCTTTGGCGGGCCGTGGCCATGGACGATACGCATTACTGGGAAGGCTATTACTCGCTGTTCGATGCCGACCGCGAGATGACATGGACGCGCCACGAGCGCGGCATGGATCTGCAGGCGCAATACGCACCGCAGGTTCCGGCGATAGCGCAACTGGCGCGTTTTGCCGATGGCTTCGTCAAACTTGAGCAGCAGGGCGATGCGCTTTACCTCAGCGATCTGCGCATGGGCAGCGAAGGCCGCTACAGCTTCCGCTTCCGGCTGGGCAGCGCCGCCGATCTCGCCGCAGGCCGGGTCAAGGTCGAGCAGCAGGCCCTGGAATTGCCGGTGCGCGAGGCGCTGGGCGAGCTATGGCAGCGTATCTGGCACAAGCCGGGCTGAGGCCGCGCAGGGATGGCGTGCATGAAGCCTGCGCCGGCTCGCGGCAGCGTAGCGGCAGTCACGCCAAATAATCTGAAGGCTCAGGGGCTGCGCCAATAATCGCTGGGATGAATTCCTGCGCGTCTGGCCCGTTGCGGCCACTGGTATCGGCATTGCCGCCGTCGCCGTCTTCGCGACTGTCGTCGCCTTGGCTGACGACATTCACATCGTCATTTTCCAGGTCTTCAGCAGGGGACCGGTCGGGCGCAGTGGATGTGGTCAGAACAGCATCTTCCATTTCTTCTTCTGCCTGCTGATTCGCATGGGCGCCTATCCCTGCGGTGGATGCAGCGGGATTGACCTGTTCGCTGTCGGTGGTATCAGTGGGCCTGCCTTCTGCGGCTGGCGGATTTTCCGTTCCGGTTTCTGATTGCTGCTCCTTCTCGGTTTCAAACAGCTTCAACTGGCTCTCCAGCTGTTGCCTTTGGCGCAACAGGTCGTTGAGTTCCAGGGGCATCAAGATGTCCTGCAGATAATTCATTGCGTTTGTCACCGGCAAGTAATACCACTGTTGCACCTGCTTGATCTGCGCAATGATCTCCGGATGTTGGTTGTTCAAGGCCTCAAGCGTGTGAATCAACGCTGGCTGGGTGCGCAAATCCGCGAGGAATTTCATGCGCTGCTGCTGCGCCTCGATTGCGCTCAGGATTGCCGATAGCTCATACGTCAGTGCTTCTTTGGTTGTCATAAGTCTTTAGTTCCTCAATGAAAATTTGCACCATTGATCAAAACTGGCGATAAATAGTTAATGACTATGTGTCATATTTTCATGAAAGGTTCCAACTATCAATATGTCATCTGATTGCAGACTATTGCTTGACTGTGAGACGACCGGTCCTGTCGGGTTGCTGCGAAGGCGGGGTCACGGGGCCGATGTGGACATTTCTCAATGCCCGATCTCGAACGCGCAGAGAAATCGGGAAACCATGTTGTAGGCGCCAATCGTCGCCACCAGGTCGACCTGGGCCCGGGCATCGAAATGCGCGCGCACCTGGGCAAACAGCGCCTCCGACACCACGATGCTGCGCGTCATCGCATCGGTGAGCTGCAAGGCCACGCGCTCGGCTTCGGTCCAGGGCGCATCTGCCGCCAGAGTGTCGGCGCGTATCGCGGCGATGGCCTCGGCGCTCTGGCCCGCGCGCTCGGCGTGGGGCACATGGGCGTCGAATTCATAGGGGGCGCCGTTGAGCACGGCGACGCGCAGTATCACCAGCTCGCGCAGTCCCGCAGGCAGGCTGTTGCGATTGCGCACGGCCGACAGCATCTGCTCCCAGCCATGCGCCATCTCCGGGCTGTTGAGCAGCACCTGGTACAGCGGTGAAATGCGTCCGCGCTGCGCAATGATCTGCGCTTCCTGCGCAGCCAGTTCGGGGCGCGTTCCGGGAAGAATGGGGGATAGTCTCATGGGGCAAGGATCAGGGCAGGCATGGAGGAATGGCGCATTGCCCGCGGCCTGCCAGCGCGAGTGAATGGGGTGGCCGCGCGGGCGCGCCACCCTGAGGATTGGGGCGCTCAGTCGGCGCGGATGCCGGCCTTGGCGACGATGTCCTTCCAGCGGTTCTGCTCGGCCTTGATGAAGGCCGCGAACTGCGCCGGCGTTTCGCCGCCGGCCACCGCATCTTCGTCCTGGAAGCGCGCCACCACATCGGGCGACTTGAGCGCGGTCACGCAGGCTTCCTGCAGGCGCTGCACGACTTCGGGCGGCGTGCCCGCGGGCGCGAGCATGCCGTACCACTGCACCGACTCGAAGCCCGGGTAGCCCGATTCGGCCACGGTGGGCATGTCGGGCAGCGACGGCAGGCGCTGCCTGGTGCCGGTGGCAAGGCCGCGCAGCGAGCCTTTCTTGATGTGCTTGGCGAGCGCCGGCGTACCGGCCGAGAACAGGTGGATGCGCCCGGCCAGCAGGTCGTTGAGCGCCGGGCCGGTGCCGCGGTAGGGAATGTGCGTGGCCTTGAGGCCGGTGGTCAGCTTGAGGTATTCGATGGCCAGATGGCCGGCGCTGGCATTGCCGGCCGAAGCGTAGTTCAGCATCGTCGGGTTCTGCTTGCTGTACTCGATCAGCTCCTTGAGCGTCTTGGCCGGCACGCTGGGGTGGGTCACGAACAGGCTGGGCACCTTGACGAACAGCGTGACCGGCACGAAGTCCTTGTTCACGTCGTAGCCCGGGTTGCTGTAGATGAACGGGTTCACGGCCATGGAGCCGACATGCGCCTGGATCAGCGTGTAGCCATCGGCGGGCGAGCGCGCCACGTCGAGCATGGCCGGCACGCCGCCGCCGCCGGCCTTGTTCTCGACCATCACCGTGGTGCCGAAAATGCGCGTGAGCTCATTGGCCACGGTGCGCCCGACGATGTCGGACGTGCCGCCGGGCACGAACGGCACGATGAACTTGACGGGCTTGCCCTTGGACGGCCAGCTCGGGTTCTGGGCGTGAACGATGGTCACAGGCAGCGCGCAGGCCAGGCCTGCGCCCAGCAGGCTGCGGCGGTTCAGGGATGGAAGGGAATGGCTCATGGTGTCTCCTTGATTTGTTGTGTGAGCATGAAGAAAGGGGTGGGTGCGGCTTTTTGGACGTACGAATTTCCCCAGGCCCGCTTTGTGGCGGGCCCATTCGCGGGCGTCAAAGCGGCTGGCGGTTCAGTCGCAGCGCACGGACATGCCGCCGTCGACGATGATTTCGGTGCCGGTCACGAAGCGGGACTCGTCGCTGGCCAGATACAGCGCGGCATTCGCGGTGTCGCGGCCGTCGCCCATGAAGGGCAGGGGAATGCGCGACTGGCGCTGCTCGAGCAGCGCCTGCACATCGCCGCCGGCGCGCTGGCCGGCCAGGCGGATTTCCACCATGGGGGTGTGCAGCTGGCCAGGCACCACGGTATTCACGCGTATCGACTGCTTGGCGTATTGCACGGCCAGCACGCGCGACAGCTGGATCACGCCGGCCTTGGTGGCGGCGTAGGCAATCTGTGCCGAGCCTGTCCAGCGTATGCCCGAGGTCGAGGCAATGTTGATGATGTTGCCGCTGCCCTGGGCCAGCATCAGGGGCAGCGCATGCTTGCAGGTCAGGAACACGCTCTTGAGGTTGTGATCCACCTGGGCGTCCCAGACTTCCTCGCTCATTTCCACCGGACCGCCCTTGGCCGAGCCGCCGACGTTGTTGACCAGCACATCGAGCCGCCCGAATCTTTCGTGGCAGGCGGCTATCGCCTGTTCGATGGAGGCGCTGCTGGTCACATCGCAGGTGCCGGCGACAAAGCTGCCGCCTATCTGTTCGATCATGGCGCTGGTCTCGACCAGGCGCTCGGCGTCGCGGTCCACGCCGTAGACGCTGGCGCCTTCCTGCGCAAAGCGCAGCGCCATGGCGCGGCCGTTGCCCCATCCCGTGCCTACCGAGCCGGCGCCGGTGATGAAGACAGTCTTGCCGGCCAGCCGGCCCTGCGGGTTCATGGGAGTGGAAGTGTCGAAGGTCATCACGAAATGCTCGGTTGGGGAAGGGGTGGGAACTGGTAGAGGCGTGTGGGCGTGTCGACCAACAGGTCCTGCAGGGCCGCCGCAGTCGGGGCGATGGCATGCAGGCTGCGGATCAGCTGGCCGTCGTCGGGCACATGCTGGTGGTTGGGATGGGGCCAGTCGGTGCCCCACAGGCATTGGCCGGGAAACTCGGCCAGCAGCGCGCGCGCCAGCGCAATCCCCGCGGCGTAAGGCGGTGTCGGGTCTATGCGGTCAATGCCGCTGAGCTTGACGAAGACATTCGGCTGGCGCAGCAGCGCGCGCAAGGCCTGGAAGTGCGGGTGGGAGGCGCCCAGACGGGCGTCGACGCGCCCCATGTGGTCGATCACCACCGGCACGGCGCTGCGCGCCAGCGGCGCCGCCAGTGGAGCCAGCAGATCGCTTTCGCAGTGCAGCTGCAGATGCAGGCCCGCATGGGCCAGGCGCGGCGTCAGCGCGATGGCGTCGGCCAGATCGGCCCCTGGCAGATGGCGCATGAAGTTGAAGCGAACGCCGCGAAAGCCCGCAGCGCCCAGGCGCTCAAGTTGCGCATCGGAGGCATCCGTGGGCGCCAGCGCCACGCCCACATAGTGGCCGCCGCCGGCCTGCAGTGCCTGTTCGACCCAGTGGTTGTCAAGGCCATAGGCCGCGGACTGCACCACCACGCAGCGCGCAATGCCGTGTTGCCGGTGCAGGGCAAACAGCCGACGGTGGTCCTGGCCCGCGAGATGGCGCGCCTTGGCGGCCAGCGCCGAAGGCATGGTGTGCTCGGGCTCGTAGACATGCACATGGCTGTCGCAGGCGCCCCAAGGCAAGGCATGCGTGTGCGTGCTGCGGGCCTGGGGTGATGGAAGGGCGGAATTCATGGTCATGGGCTGCCGTCATTGTGGTCGGCAGCCGCGGCATTTTTGTAGAAATAAATTGGATATCAGATATCAGCAATACTCATGAAAATGCCTGCAACCAACCGGTGAACCGCTGATGGATCTGACACGTCTTCGTTATTTTTCCGCCGTCGCCCAGGCGGGCAGCTTCAGCCGCGCGGCTGCGTCACTGCATCTGTCGCAGCCGGCCCTGAGCCGCCAGGTGCTGCTGCTCGAGACCGAGCTGGGCCAGCGCCTGCTCGAGCGCACCGGACGCGGCGCCCAGCTCACCGAGTCCGGTGCGGCGCTGCTCGAGCATGCGAACGCCATCTTTGCGCTGGCCGCGCATGCGCAGTCCGACATGGCTGAACGGCTGCGCAGCCCGCGCGGGCGCATCAGCATCGGCCTGCCGCCGCGCGTGGCGCATGTGATTGCCGCGGACCTGGTGCTGGCGTTTCGCCAGGAGTTTCCCGACGCGACGATTTCCATCGAGGAGAACCTGAGCATCCGTCTGCGCGAATGGCTGCTGGCCGGGCGGGTGGATCTGGCGCTGATGTTCGACCCACCGCATTCGCCGCAGCTGATGACGGAGACCCTGCTGCGCGAGCCCATGGTGTTCATCAGCAAGCAGCCCCTGCCGGCAAAGATACGCCTGACGCAGCTGGTGCAGCGCGAGCTGGTGATGGCGCGCTCGCCCAATGCCTTGCGCTCGCTGCTCGAGGCCCACACCGCACCGCGCGGCCTGTCGCTGCGCCTGGTGGCCGAAGTGGACTCGGTGCAGACCGTGCTGTCGCTGGTGGCACGCGGCGTGGGCGACACCTTGCTGCCGCTGAGCGCAACAATAGGCTGGAACTACCCGCAGCCCCTGCATGTCGCGCATGTCGTGGCCCCGGCCATGCGCAACAACTTCGTGCTGGCCGTGCCGCGCGCCAAGCCGGCCACGCGGCTCACGCGCTTTGTCGAACAGCTGCTCAGGGAAATGGTGGCGCGGCATTTCGGCGCCCTGGCCGTGGCGCGCGCGGGCGCGTGACGCGGGCATGAAAAAAGCCCGAGGCCTTGCGGCTTCGGGCTTGGGCGAGGAGCGTCATGCCTCAGGGCTTGGTGCCCGTGGGGAAGGGCCATGCGGCTTGCGGGTTCAGCGCGGTCTGTGCCACCGGTGCGGCGACGGCAGCGGGAGCTGCAGCGGCCTTGGCAGGCTTCTTTGCAGCGGCCTTCTTTGCGGGCGCAGCAGCCTTGGCAGGGGCAGCCTTCGGAGCGGCCGCCTTGGCAGGCGCAGCGGCCTTTGCAGGAGCGGCAGCCTTTGCCGGAGCAGCTGCCTTCTTGGCAGGAGCAGCAGCCTTCTTCGCGGGAGCGGCAGCCTTTGCCGGAGCAGCAGCCTTCTTAGCCGGTGCAGCAGCCTTCTTCGCAGGAGCGGCAGCCTTGGCCGGTGCAGCAGCCTTCTTCGCAGGAGCAGCAGCCTTCTTCGCGGGTGCGGCGGCCTTTGCCGGTGCAGCAGCCTTCTTCGCAGGAGCAGCAGCGGCCTTCTTCGCCGGCGCCGCAGCCTTCACAGAGGCGGCCTTTGCCGGTGCAGCAGCCTTGGGTGCAGCGGCCTTCTTGGCAGGTGCGGCAGCCTTGGGCGCAGCAGCCTTCTTCGCTGGAGCAGCAGCCTTGGCCGAAGCCGTGGACGGCTTGGTCACCGCGGCTTTGGTAGAGGTTGCGGCCGGCTTGGCGGCAGCGGTCTTGCTGGCCGCTGCAGGCTTGGCAGCGGCAGCCTTCTTCGCCGTCGCTGCGGGCTTGGTGGTTGCAGGTGCGGGCTTGGCTGCGGCCTTGGGCGCAGCAGCCTTCTTAGGTGCCGCGGCCTTGGTCACGGTCGTGGCCTTTGCCGCCACTTTCGTGGCGGGTGCTGCCGCTTTCTTCACGGACTCTGCCGGGGTAGCAGTCGAGGCCTTTTTGTCGGCCGTTTTTTTCGCAGTTGCCATCATCTTCTCCTTGGTCGATTTGCACAAAACACTTCGACTGCGCGTGGGCAGGAAGCGATCCATAGCGATGTGGAGTGACGCATCGCAATGAACACGGAATCGCCCCGCGCAGCACCTTGAATCAAAGTGATTTGTTCGGGACGGTAGATGTGTGCCATTGTGCCTGCTGGAGAGCGATTAATCCCAGGAAAGTGCGCCTCCGGTCTGATACTCGATCACTCGTGTCTCAAAGAAGTTACGTTCCTTCTTCAAATCGATCATCTCGCTCATCCATGGGAAGGGATTTTCCTCACCAGGGAACAGCTCTTCCAGGCCGATTTGCGTGGCCCGGCGATTGGCGATGTAGCGCAGGTAGCCCTTGAACATCGATGCGTTCATGCCCAGCACGCCGCGCGGCATGGTGTCTTCGGCATAGGCGTATTCGAGTTCGACGGCCTTGGTGAACAGCGCCTTGATCTCTTCCTTGAACTCGTTGGTCCAGAGATGGGGATTCTCGAGCTTGAGCTGGTTGATCAGATCGATGCCGAAGTTGCAGTGCATGGACTCGTCGCGCAGGATGTACTGGTACTGCTCGGCGGCACCGGTCATCTTGTTCTGGCGGCCCAGCGCCAGGATCTGCGTGAAGCCGACGTAGAAGAACAGGCCTTCCATCAGGCAGGCGAACACGATCAGCGACTTGAGCAGCGTCTGGTCGGTCTCGGGCGTGCCGGTGTGGAAGTTGGGGTCCATGATCGCCTCGATGTACGGGATCAGGAACTCGTCCTTGTCACGGATCGACTTGACTTCGTTGTAGGCGTTGAAGATCTCGCCTTCTTCCAGGCCCAGCGACTCGACGATGTACTGGTAGGCGTGGGTGTGGATGGCTTCCTCGAACGCCTGGCGCAGCAGGAACTGGCGGCATTCGGGCGCGGTGATGTGGCGGTAGGTGCCGAGCACGATGTTGTTCGCGGCCAGCGAGTCGGCCGTGACGAAGAAGCCCAGGTTGCGCTTGACGATGCGGCGCTCGTCTTCGGTCAGGCCGTTAGGGTCCTTCCACAACGCGATGTCGCGCGTCATGTTCACTTCCTGTGGCATCCAGTGGTTGGCGCAGGTGGCCAGGTACTTTTCCCAGGCCCACTTGTACTTGAACGGCACCAGCTGGTTGACGTCGGTCTTGGCGTTGATGATGCGCTTGTCGGCGGCATTCACGCGCTTGAAGGTGGCGGGCGCAGCGGCCTGTGCTTCGTCGGCCGGAGCGTTGGAGGAGGTGTCGTCGTCAAAGGTCAGCATGGTGTATTCCTGAAAGGGGCTGCGATGTGGAGCAGCGTGGCCGGCATTGCGCGCGGAAGTCCGTGGAGCGAGCCTGCGGATTCCGAGGGCCGGCGTTCGTATTATTTTTGCAGAAAGCGGGCGCGGCCTGGTGCCGCGCTTTTCGCAGCCCCACCGGCCGCAGCCGGAGGGGTCAACGCCCTGAGGCGTTCAAAGGCTGTTAGCGCTTATTGGCAAGCCTCGCAGCCCCTTTCAGGAATACACCATGCTGACCTTTGACGACGACACCTCCTCCAACG
>JBBKVU010000466.1:0-12588 GCA_037968595.1 Comamonas sp. | reverse complement strand
GGCCGGCGCCGCCGCTTTGCCGGCCCTTGCCGCCGACAAATACCCCACCCGCCCGATCACGCTGGTCGTGCCCTTCCCGCCCGGAGGCTCGGTCGACATCATGGCGCGCCAGTACACCGAGCCGCTGGGCCGCATGCTGGGCGTGCCCATCGTGGTGGAAAACCGCCCCGGCGCCGGCGGCTCCGTGGGCGCGGGGGTGGTGGCACGCGCCAAGCCCGATGGCTACACCCTGGTGGCCTCCTCGCAAAGCAGCCACCTGGCCAATCCTCTGGTGCAGTCCAACCTGGGCTACGACCCTATCAAGGACTTCGAGAACATCGCCATCCTGGGCCGCCAGCCCAATGTGTTGGTGGTGCACCCCAGCCTTCCGGTGAAGACCTTTGCCGAACTGGTGGCCTACCTCAAGGCGCGCCCGGGACAGATCAACTTTGCCTCCGCGGGCGCGGGCAGCATGGGCCAGCTCAATTCCGAGGCCATGCTGCTGGCGGTGAACGCCAAGGCGGTGCATGTGCCCTACCGCGGCGGCTCGCCCTACGTCACGGCCATTCTTGCGGGCGAAGTGCAGTTCGCACTCGACAACCTGGTGGTGTTCCTGCAGCACATCCAGTCGGGCAAGCTGCGAGCACTGGCCGTGGCCTCCGACACCCGTTCTGCCCAGCTGCCTGATGTCCCCACCTTTGCCGAACTGGGTTTCCCGGCTCTCAACCAGGCCTCCTGGATCGGCATTGCCGCCCCTGCGGGCACGCCAGCGGCCATCGTCAGCACGCTGCACCAATCGGTGCGCAAGGCCGCGACCGATCCCGCCATGGTGGAGAACCTCAAGACGCGCGGTGTGATCCCGCCCGAGGAAATGACGCCCGCCGCCTTTGAGAAGATGATGGCCGAGCGCCTGGTTTCCTACGGCGAAGTGGTGCGCAAGGCCGGCATCAAGCCGGAGTAAGGCAGGCGCCAGCGGGGTGCTTTGCCCCGCTGGAAGTGGTGCACGGGGCGGTGCTAGGTCATCTGCACCACGACCTTGCCCTTGGCGCGCCCGCTGTCGACATAGGCCAGCGCCTGGTCGATGTCCGAGAACGGGAAGACCTTGTCGACGACCGGATGTATCGCCCCGGATTCGACCAGCGAGGTGATCTCGCGCAGCTGCGCGCCCTCGGCCCGCATGAACACGAAGCTGTATTGGCCGCCGATCTTGCGCGCCTTGTTTCTGATGCCTAGGCTCAGCAGCCGCAGCACCTGCTTGAGCGGCCAGGCCAGTCCTCGCGCGGCGGCAAATGCGGGAGTGGGAGGCCCAGAGATGGAGATCAGATGCCCGCCGGGCCGCAGAATCTGCATTGACTGGCCCAGCGTCGCCGTGCCCAGGCTGTTCAACGCCACGTCGTAGTCGCGCAGCACGTTGGTGAAATCCTGCTGCTTGTAATCGATGACGACATCCGCGCCCAGCGCCTTGACCCAGTCGACATTGGCGGTGCTGGTGGTCGTTGCCACCGAGGCGCCCAGATGCCTGGCCAACTGGATGGCAATGGTGCCGACGCCCCCCGAACCGGCCTGGATGAACACCTTCTGCCCCTTCTTCAGCCTTGCCGTTTCCACCAGGGTCTGCCAGGCGGTCAGCGCCACCAGGGGAAGGGAGGCGGCCTCGACCATGCCTATGTTCCTGGGCTTCAATGCCACCGACGACTCCTTGACGGCAATGCGTTCGGCAAAGGTGCCTATGCGATCGTCGTCAGGGCGTGCATAGACCTCATCGCCGGGCTGAAAGCTGCGCACGCGCGCGCCCAACCGGATGACGGTGCCCGCCAGGTCGTTGCCCAGGATCAGCGGAAGGCGGTAGGGAAGTATCAGCTTGAACTCGCCGCTCTTGATCTTCAGGTCCAGCGCATTGACGCTGGCCGCATGGACCTGGATCAGAACGTCGTCTTCGCGCATCTCGGGTTCCGGCATGTCGCCGATGCGGCCAGACGCGTTCTTGCCATAACGATCGACGATGAACGCTTTCATAAGGGAGTTTCTCCAGGGTAGGGGATGGGCCGGTTTCGCGGCCCCCTGCAGGCCACTGTCCCGGTCAGTATGGGTCAAGGCACCCGGCCAATGGGCTGCATCATGATTTCCTGTGCGGCGAGTACGCGCTGCGCCCGGCTTTGTCGGGCGCAGCGGGCCCAGGCCGCGATTTAAGCCGCGATTTGAGCCTCGTTCAGGTAGCGCTCGGCCACATCGGCCTGGCGCAGCTGCGACAGCAGGCCCTGCCGCGCGGCATCCAGTGCCGTCCAGCGTTGCGCGTCGTGCAGTGGCGGGATGGTCACGAGCTCGCGGCGATCGAAGCCGACCAGCGCCGCGTCCACCAGCGCACCGACCTCCATCAGATCGGGCAGCGCGGCGACATCGATGCCCGCGCGCGTCCAGATCTCGGTGCGCGTGCCCGCCGGCAGCACGGCCTGGACGTAGACACCCTTGGGTGCGAGCTCCAGGCTCAGGCCCTGGGACAGGAACAGCACAAAGGCCTTGGTCGCGCCATAGACCGACATGCCGAACTCGGGCGCCAGGCCCACGACCGAGCCGATGTTGACGATCGCGCCTGTGCCTGCGCGCGCCAAGCGCGGAGCAATGGCGCTGGCCAGTCTGACGAGGGCGGTGGTATTGAGCGCGACCAGCCGGGCGACATCGTCGGTCGCCTGGTCGGTGAACTGACCGGACAGCGTGGCCCCGGCATTGTTGATCAGGGTCTCGATGCTGGCATCCTCGCGCAGCCGAGTCTCGACCGCCGCCAGGTCGCCGGGCTCGGTCAGGTCGGCCACCTGGATATCGACGGTTGCGCCCGTTTGTGCCTGCAGGCGCGCGGCCAGCGTATCCAGTCGCGCCTTGTCGCGCGCAACCAGTACAAGCTTGTGGCCTCTGCGGGCAAAGCGCTCGGCATAGGTTGCGCCAATGCCGGTCGAGGCGCCGGTGATGAGAACGGTGGAATGGGGGGTCATGGGATGTGTCCGTGCAAGAAAAAGACGCCCCTGCCGCACCGCGGCAGGGAGCAATGTTTACTGAGCGCTGGTCGTGGCCAGCGCCGGGTAGTCGATGTAGCCGGCCGCGCCGCCGCCGTACAGCGTGTCCGGAGACAGCGCAGCGAGCGGGGCACCGGTCTGGAGTCGTTCCACCAGGTCGGGGTTGCTGATGAAGGGCCGGCCAAAGGCAATGAGGTCGGCTTGGCCACCCGCCAGACGCGCCTGGGCCAGGGACAGGTCATAGCCGTTGTTCGCCAGGTAGGTGTTCTTGAAGCGCCGGCGCAGGGCATCGAAGTCAAACGCCGCGGCATCGCGCGGCCCGCCGGTGGCGCCTTCCACCACATGCAGATACGCGATGTCCAGGGCGCTGAGCTGCTCGGTGAGGTAGTCGTACTGCGGCTGCGGATCGCTGCAGGAAATGCCGTTGGCCGGTGATGCGGGCGAAATGCGCACACCGGTGCGATCGGCGCCGATTTCCCGGGCCACCGCCGCGGTCACTTCCAGCAGCAGGCGAGCGCGATTCTCGATCGAGCCGCCATAGGCATCGGTGCGGACATTGGCGCCATCCTTGAGGAACTGCTCCAGAAGGTAGCCGTTGGCGCCGTGGACCTCGACGCCGTCGAAGCCGGCGGCAATGGCATTCGCCGCGGCCTGGCGAAAGTCTTCGACGATGCCCGGCAGCTCATCGAGGCCCAGCGCCCGTGGCTCGGACACATCGGCAAAACCGTTGTTGACGAAGATCTTGGTCTGGGCGCGAATTGCCGAGGGTGCCACCGGCGCGCCGCCCCCAGGCTGCAGATCGACGTGGGAGATGCGACCTACATGCCACAGCTGGACAAAGATCCGCCCGCCTTTGGCGTGAACCGCGTCAGTCACTTTGCGCCAGCCGTCGATCTGCGCCGGGGTATAAAGACCGGGGGTGTCCTGGTAGCCCTGTGCCTGCGCAGAGATCTGCGTGGCTTCGGTGATCAGCAAGCCCGCCGAGGCGCGCTGGCTGTAATAGGTGGCAGCGAACTCGCTGGGCACCAGGCCCGCGCCCGCGCCCGCGCGGTTGCGCGTCAGCGGCGCCATCACAATGCGATTGGCCAGGGTCAGCGCGCCCAGCGCATAGGGTTGGAACAGTGTCTTGTCGGTCATGGGGTCTGCTTCTTTCGGGTGCATGGGGTGCGGGGTCGCTGGCGGGTCACTCGGCCAGGAACTGGATGGCGTGCCGCAGAAAGCGCTCGGGCTGCTGGAACTGGGCGGCATGGCCGGCGTCCGGGTAGATCAGCAACTGGGCCTGCGGGATGTTCTGCGAGAGGTGCCAGGAGTTGATCGTCGGGATCATGATGTCGTTGACGCCGTTGAGCACCAGCGTCGGCTGCTCGATGGCGTTCAGGAAGGCATAAGGGTTCTCGCCCGACAACGGCTGCAGGTAGGCGGCATGGGCTTCGGCCTGGGCCTGGGCGACGGCAAGCGAGCTGGGTGGATCCTGGTCCGCGCGCTGATGGCGCCGCTGCCAGAACTCCAGGCCCGCCTGCCGGGCCGTCGCGGAGGGTCCGAAGAACAGGAACAGGAAGTCCTCGGCGGTGGGCACGGGATTGCCGGCGATTCTCGGCACATCGGCATGCATCCTGGGGTCGCCGCCGCGCACGCCGGTGCCAAGCAGCAGCAGCTTGCGCACCAGGCCGGGATGGCGCAGCGCCACTTCCTGGACCTGGAAGCCGCCGATGGAAAAGCCCAGCAGATCCACCTGCTTCAAGCCCAGGGCCCGCATCACCAGCGCGATGTCGTCGGCCATGTCCTCGATGCGGTTGCGTGGCGTGCCGCTGGACGACGCAATGCCGCGGCCGTTGAACAAGATGACCTCGCGGCCCTGTGCCAGGCCATCGGTCAGCAGAGGGTCCCAATGGTCCATGCCGCCGCGAAAGTGCTGCACGAAGAACAGCGGCGGCACGCCACTGGCCGCATTGCCCCAGCGGCGGTAGGCAAACCTTTCACCGTCCGCCTCAATGAAACGGGTGGCTGCATTCAGATGGGAATCGCTCATGACCCAAGTCCTGTGAAATATGGCAAGGACTCTATAATGATGAGCGTAATCTAAATTGTCAATCGCTTTTGATGATGATCGACATTAATATAAAATCGACCCCGGCCACCCGACGACACATGCAATGAGGTATTCGCGATGAGGATCACAAAAGCCCAGGCACAAGCCAACCGTGCCCACATTGTCGAGACCGCCTCCACGCTGTTTCGCGAACGCGGCTACGACGGGGTCGGCGTCGCGGAGCTGATGAGCGCTGCCGGCTTCACCCATGGCGGCTTCTACAAGCACTTCGATTCCAAAGCCTCCCTGATGGCGGAAGCGGCAAGCTGTGGCTTTGGGCAGACCATGGCCAGCAGCCAGGATGTAGGCATCAAGGACTTCGTCGAGTACTACGTGTCCCGCGGGCACCGCGATGCACTGGGCGACGGATGCACCATTGCCGCGCTCGGCAGCGATGCCGCACGCCAGTCCGAGGCCGTCAGGCACACCTTTGCGGCCGGCATAGAGGGCATGCTGGCGCTGCTCTCAAAAGAGGGCGAGGGCCGGGGATCGAGCGACAAGGAAGAACTGCGGGCCAAGGTCATAAGCATCGTCGCGCAGGCCGTCGGAGCGGTGGTGCTGTCGCGGGCCTGCCCGGACGATTCGCCATTGGCAGATGAAATACTCAAGACCTGTCGCGCTGAAATTCTCGCGGCGCTGGCGCCTGCAGATCACGCCGCGAACGCGCAGTAGGTCCTGCGCCGGCGCTCAGAAAACGGCGGCGTATCCTGCACGCCGTCACGTGGACAGCAACGCGTTCGACCGCCTGCGCCGCCCGCCAGGCAGGCACTCGTGCAGTGCCTGGAACACGGGTGTGGTAGTGGCCTGATTGCCCGCCCCCTCAAGCCTTGGCAATCGCCGCAAAGCCGCCCTCGAGAAACACGCACAGGTCATCGGTGAGGCAAGCCACCTGGCGTGAGTCAAAAGTGCCGTCTGACAATGTCTCTATGCGGTCGGAGCGCGCGCAGACCGACAGCATCGTTCCCACGGAAAAGGAAAATGCCCGATAGAGGCTTTCGCCGGCCACGCCGGGCAGCGTGCGCTGCAGCTGCGCGAGGTATTGGCGCGCCACGGCATTGAAGTGCCTGTCGGTCAGGTCCTTCCACTGCGCGTTGGCCGCCACCACCGCAATCAGCCGGGTGTAGTTGCGCCAGCCGTCATCGTCGGTGTCGGCACGCGTCATCAAGGTGCTGACGAAACTGGTGATCAGCGCGCGCAGCGGGATGGGCCGGGCGCCGTGCAGCGCCAGCAGCTCTTCCAGACGATGCCGGCGCTCCTGATTCAGCACCTCCGAACGGCGTGCAATCACCTGGTCCAGCAGCTCCTCCTTGGAGCCGAAGTGATAGCCGATGAGCGCAAACTGGCACTGCGCATGGGTGGCGATCTCGCGGATCGAGGTGGCGTGAAAGCCGGCATCGGCAAAAAGGCGCTCTGCAACATCCAGAATGCGCTGGCGCGTGGCCTCGCTGTCGGCGCGGCGCTGGGGCGGGCGCAAGCGGGCTTTCGGCGCGGCTTTTGGACGGGATACTGTAGTCATGGTGCACATCCTAGATGATGAATTCCCGGTTGACGGAGTTTGATGCATTAGTTTATACATACGTATAAGCAATGAAAATTCCGGAGACCCCCCATGAAGCAGCCCAATCCGCTGGACGGATTCAGCGTGGACCGCGCGCAGATCGGTTACGTCGGCGATGCACTGCAGCGCCCGGAATGCATACTGGCCGAGGCCGATGGCTCGCTGTGGAGCGCCGATGCGCGCGGCGGCGTGGTGCATATCGCGCCCGACGGCACGCAGCGCTTCATCGGCCAGAGCGCCGATACGCGTTTTGCCGCCGCTGGTAGCGTAAGCGTCGCGGACATGGAAAGCCGCTACACCACCGGCACGCTGCCCAATGGACTGGCGTTTTCCGCCGACGGCGGCATTCTGATCTCCAATTTCGGCACCGACAGGCTGCAACTCATGGACCGCGAGGGCCGCACGCGCACGCTTTACGACAGCATCGACGGCCAGCCGATTGGCAAGGTGAATTTCGTGCTGCGCGACTCGCGAAACCGCATCTGGCTGACGGTTTCGACGCGCGTCAACCCCTGGACCGAAGCCCTGGCCACGGGAGTGCGCGACGGCTATGTGGCCGTGGTCGAGAACGGGCGGCTGCGGGTGGTGGCCGACGGCTTCAGTTTCACCAACGAAGTGCGGCTCGATGCGCGCGAAGAGTGGCTGTACGTGGTCGAGACCACGGGCCCGTGCATCACCCGGCTGCGTCTGGACGAGTCCGATCCGGCCCAGGTCCGCCTCACGGACCGCCAGCTGTTTGGCCCGGCGCATCTGGGCGGCATGCCCGACGGCATTGCCTTTGACGCCCATGGCAACCTCTGGTGCACGCTGATCATGGTCGACCGGCTGGTGGCAATCACGCCGCAAGGCGAGCTGCGCACGCTGCTCGATGACGGTGATCCCATGGCCAGCGCCCACCTGATGCGGCGCTTCGATGCCCGCGCCCTGACCAGCGAGGACATGCAGCGCGCGCGCGGCAGCATCGCGCCCTGGATGGCCAGCATCACCTTTGGCGGCCCCGACCTGCGCACGGTCTATCTGGGCAGCCTGCTGGGCACGCGTATACCCTTTTTCCGCTCGCCCGTGGCCGGCCTGCCCATGGTGCATTGGAACCAGCGCTGAAATTCAGCCGCGCGCAGCGCATGACAAGAAAACCCACCACAACGGAGACAAGCATGACCTCTTTCTTTCCCCGCCGCCGCCACGCCCTGGTGCTGATGGCGGGCGCCCTGCCCCTGCTCGCCATGGCGCAAACGGCAAGCTACCCCAGCAAGCCGATACGCGTGGTCGTGCCCTTTGGCGCGGGCTCCTCGCCCGATGTGATCATGCGGCTGATGAGCGAGCCCATGGCCAAGGCGCTGGGCCAGCCCATCGTTGTCGAGAACCGCGCCGGCGCCAGCACCATCATCGGCGCGCAAAGCGTGGCCACCGCGCCCGGAGACGGCTATGCGCTGCTCTACACCGTGAACAACACCACCTCGATCAACCCCTATGTCTACAAGACCCTGCCTTACAAGCCGGAAGACTTCGTGCCGGTGGTGCGCGTGCTGTCCGTGCCCTATGTGCTGGTGACCTCGCCGCAATCGCCCTACAAGACCCTGGCGGACCTGACGGCAGCGGCCAAGGCCAAGCCCGACACCCTGACCTATGCGAGCTACGGCATCGGCCAGGGCACCCATGTGGCCATGGCGCGGATGCTGAACATGGCGGGCGCCACCATGGTGCATGTGCCCTACAAGGACAGCGCGCTGACCGACCTGATGGCCGCGCGCGTGGTCACGGCGTTCGATCCTTCCACCACCACCATCCCCTACATCAAGGCCGGCAAGCTGCACGCGTTGGCGGTGTCCGGCCCCAAGCGCATAGAGGCCCTGCCCGATGTTCCCACCGTGGGCGAAACCTTCCCGGGCTTTGTCGGCGACTCATGGCATGGCCTGCTGGCCCCCAAGGGCACGCCGGCCGAGGTGGTGACCAAGGTCAACGCCGTGGCGCAGACCATCATTGCCAGCGCCGGCTTCCAGGCCAGGCTCAAGGATCTGGGACTGGTGCCCGCGGGCGGCACGCCCGAGGATTTCCGCAAGTTCCTCAAGGAGGACGCCCAAGGCTGGGCCAAGGTCGTGCGCGACAACCACATCCGCGCGGAATGAGCGCCCCGCGCCAACGCACTTTTCTGCACCGCATCAGAAGGAAGCTCCCATGACACGCAAGATTGTCGACCTGTCCATCTATCTCGAAAACGACGTGGTCTCCGACCCTCCGGCGTTCAAGCCCGAGATCCAGTACTTCAGCCATGAGAACACGGTAGAGCAGATTGCCGCCTTCTTCCCCGGCCTGCAAAAGCAGGACCTGCCCGACGGCGAAGGCTGGGCCGTGGAGAAGGTCAGCCTGTCCACCCACAACGGCACCCATCTGGATGCGCCCTATCACTTTCACAGCACCATGGACAAATCGCTGGACGGCAGCAAGCCGGCCATCACCATCGACCAGGTGCCGCTCGACTGGTGCTTTCAGCCCGGCGTCAAGCTGGACTTCCGCCACATGGAAGACGGCTATGTGGTCACCGCGGCCGACGTGGCGGCGGAACTCAGACGCATAGACCATCAACTGCAGCCGCTCGATATCGTCGTCGTCAACACCCGCGCCGGCAGCCGCTACGGCCACAACGACTACGTCGCCGCCGGCTGCGGCATGGGGTACGAGGCCACGATGTATCTGCTCGAGCGTGGCGTGCGCCTGACCGGCACCGATGCCTGGAGCTGGGATGCGCCCTTTGTCTACACTGCCGAAAAGTACGCCGCTTCACACGATGCGGGATTGATCTGGGAAGGCCACAAGGCCGGGCGCGACATCGGCTACTGCCACCTGGAAAAGCTCAACAACCTCGAGTCCCTGCCCGCATCGGGCTTCTACATCAGCTGCTTCCCACACAAGATCCGCGGCGCGTCCGCCGGCTGGACCCGGGCGGTGGCGATTTTCGACGACCGCCTGTTTGCCGCGCTGCCGGCGTGATCCCAGTGCCGGCGGCTGCGCAGGCCCGGCGCCGCTGGCGCGCAATTGTCAGAAATCTTCCATGAACACGCTCAATCACACCCACGCCCCCGAGGCGCGCAGTTGGCTGGCATCCGCCAATGCGCCCGACTGCGACTTTCCCATCCAGAACCTGCCGTTTGCCGTGCTGCGCCCTGCAGGCACGCAGCAGCCCTTTCGCGGCGCCGTGGCCATTGGCGATCAGGCGCTTGACCTGGCGGCACTGGCCCGGACCGGGCTGCTGGCAGCGCCCGCACAAGCCGCGGCCCAGGCCGGCGCGCAGGAACGCCTCAATGCCTTGATGGCGCTGGGCCCGAACGCCTGGAGCGCGCTGCGCCATGCGCTGTTTGCTCTGCTGCACCAGGCCAGCGCCGCCGAGCAGGCTGCGCTGCGCGACTGCCTGATTCCACTGGCCGAGGTGGAGTACGCCGTGCCCACGCGGATTGGCGACTACACCGACTTCTACACATCGCTGGACCATGCGCGCAACTGCATGCGCATCATGTACCCCGATGGCGACGCCACACCCAATTTCCGCTGGATGCCGCAGGCCTACCATGGCCGTGCCTCCTCGGTGGCCGTCAGCGGCCAGCAGTTTCGCCGGCCCATGGGGCAATCGCTGGCGCCGGGCCAGCAGACGCCGGTCTTCGCGCCCTGCGCGCGCCTGGACTACGAGCTGGAACTGGGCAGCTGGATAGGCCAGGGAAATGCATCGGGAGATTCCATTGCGCTCGAGGACGCCGAGGCGCATATCTTCGGCCTGACCCTGCTCAACGACTGGTCGGCGCGCGATATCCAGGTCTGGGAAATGCAGCCCCTGGGCCCGTTCAACTCCAAGAACTTCGCCACAACAGTGTCGCCGTGGATCGTCACGCTCGAGGCGCTGGCGCCGTATCGCCTGCCCTGGAACCGTCCCGCCGCAGAGCCCCAGCCACTGGCCTATCTGGAATCCGCCGCCAACCGCCAGCAAGGTGCGTTCGACATCCAGCTGCAGGTCACTGTGCAAAGCGCGCAGGCCGCAAGCGCCGGACTGCGCGGGCGCAGCATCACGCAGACCAGCTTTCGCCACCAGTATTGGAGCATCGCGCAGATGCTGGCCCACCATACGGCAGGCGGCTGCAACATGCAGGTGGGCGACCTGATCGGCAGCGGCACCATCTCGGGTCCGAGCGCAGGCGAGGCCGGGGCGCTGATCGAACTCACGCACGGCGGCCAGCGGCCGGTGGACATAGGCCATGGCGAGCAGCGCGGTTTCCTCCAGGACGGCGACAGCGTGATCTTTCAGGGCTGGTGCGAAAAACCCGGCGCCGCACGCATAGGCTTTGGCGAATGCCGCGGCACGGTGCTGCCAGCACGCGGGAGCTGAGGGCCTCTCACGCGCGTCGCCCGGCGTCTGTGTGCTTCAGGCGAGTGCGGCGATGGCGTCAAGGGTCGCCGCCGGTACCTCGATGCCTCCCGCCGCCTCGGCCTTGGCCAACAGGTCGAAGCGCCTCTGGCCCGGAAGCCGCACGCCTGCGTCGACCATCATGGCAGCGATCAGTGCCTCGATGCGCTCGGCGTACACCGCCGTACCACCCAGAGCGCCGGGATCGATCACGATGAAGGCCTGGCCCAGGCGGGGCTGGTTGCCTTCATCCTCGAAAAACGTGTCGGCTTCGGCGCCGAAATGGGCGCCCGTCAGGGTGGTGACCAGCAGCTCGACGATCAGTGCCAGCATGGCCCCTTTGACTCCGCCCATGGGCAGCATCGAGCCTTGCATGCCTTTTTGAGGGTCGGTGGTCGGGTTGCCTTCGGCGTCCAGCGCCCAGCCCAGCGGAATGGACTCACCTTTCTTGGCCGCGACCATGAGCTTGCCGCGCGCCACTTCGGACAGCGACAGGTCGATGCTGATGGGTCGGGCGCCGCTGCGCCGGGCGCCGCTGCGCGGAAAGATCGCGGCAATCGGATTGGTGCCGAAGATCGGCCGCTTTCCGCCGGCCGCCGGCATGGCGGCAGGCGAATTGCTGCAGGCGATGCCGACCATGCCCGCTGCGGCCACGGCATCGAGGTGATACGACGACATACCGGAATGGTGGCTGTTGGTGATGGCCGCAATGGCGATGCCGGTGGCGCGCGCGCGTTCGATGGCCTCGCCTATGGCCAGCCGGCATGCAGGAAAGGCAAAACCGTTGGCGGCGTCGATCAACACCGCGCTGGCGCGCTGGTGGGCGATGAAAGGCACGGCCGTGCCGATGACGCGACCGGCCTTGAGGTGGGCCACGTACATGGGCACGCGCGACAGGCCGTGCGAAGGCAGGCCGCTGGCTTCGGCGGCGACCAGCGCCAGGGCCGTGGGCTCGCTTTGCGCCGGGCTGGCGCCGGCCTTCTGCAAAACGGTGTTGATCAGGCGCGTCAGGGCGTCGCGGGAATGGAGCATGGTTCAGTCTTTCAAGGTGCGGGCCACGGCCGCCGCGATCAGCGTGGAGACACGCACATTCGATTGCGCGGTCACGCCGGCTACATGGGGGGTGAGGATAGCGTTGGGACAACCCTGCCAGACGTTTTCGGCGGCCAGCGGCTCGGGTTCGAACACATCGAAGGCCGCTCCGCCCAATGCGCCGGTCTTCAGGGCGGCGGCAACCGCGGCTTCATCCGCAATACCGCCGCGCGCGGTATTGATGACGATGGCGCCGGGCTTCATCTGCGCGATGCGCGCAGCCGAAAGCATATTGGCCGTGCCAGGCGTCAGCGGCACATGCAGGCTGACGACATCGGCGCAGGCCAGTAGCGCGTCGAGTTCCAGCGGCGTGACGCCGTACTGCCGCCATGCAGGGTGGTCCGCGGCCACCATGGGGTCATGCGCGACCACGCGCATGCCCAGCGCCTGCGCCAGGCCGGCCGCCAGCCGGCCTATGCCGCCGAAGCCGACCAGGCCCAGACAGGTGCCCGCGGTCTCGCGGCCGTTGGAC
>JBBKVU010000465.1:0-2887 GCA_037968595.1 Comamonas sp. | reverse complement strand
GATAGGGGCTGTTCGATGGGACCTGTGCTACAGACAGGAGGGCAGGCGTTCATGGTTCGACGAGCTCACCACGAACGGTTGAGCAAGAGCGGGTCGCGCTATTTCGCGTACGGATCCTCAAACCCCAGCTCGCGCATGATGTCGCTTTCATACGCTTCCATCTCCTCGGCATCTTCCTCGCCGGTCTCGTGGTCCCAGCCCTGGGCATGCAGCGTGCCGTGGACCAGCAGGTGGGCGTAGTGCTCCTCGAGCGTCTTGTTCTGTTCCTTGGCTTCGCGCTCGACCACGGGCGCGCACAGCACCAGGTCGGCCATCACCGTCGGCTCCTGCTGGTAGTCGAAGGTCAGCACATTGGTCGCGTAGTCCTTTTGCCGGTACTGGAGGTTCAGCGCCTGGCCTTCGTCGGCGTCGACGATGCGCACCGTGATTTCGGCGTCGACGGCCAGCGCGTGGCGTATCCAGCGCGTGACCTTGCTGCGGGACAGCACGGCGCGGTGCGCCGCAGCCGCTTCAAAGCGGCCGAATTGCAGGGAAAGTTGCAGTTGTTGCAAGGGCATGGAAAAACTCAGTCGTCGTTGGCACGGGTGCGGCTGCGCGTGGCGGGCTGGCGGCCGCGCGCTTCATAGGCGTCGACAATGCGCGCGACCAGCGGGTGGCGCACCACGTCGGCGCTGGTGAAGTGCGTCACGGCAATGCCCTTGACGCGCTTCAATACGCGCTCGGCGTCGATCAGGCCGCTCATCGCGCCCTTGGGCAGGTCGATCTGGCTCACATCGCCCGTGACCACGGCCTTGGCGCCAAAGCCTATGCGCGTGAGGAACATCTTCATCTGCTCGGGCGTGGTGTTCTGCGCCTCGTCGAGAATCACGAAGGCGTTGTTGAGCGTGCGTCCGCGCATGAAGGCCAGCGGCGCGATCTCCAGCACATTGCGCTCGAAGGCCTTTTGCACCTTCTCGTAGCCCATCAGGTCGTAGAGTGCGTCGTAGAGCGGGCGCAGATAGGGGTCGACCTTCTGCGTCAGGTCGCCGGGCAGAAAGCCCAGGCGCTCGCCGGCTTCCACGGCCGGGCGCGTGAGCACGATGCGCTGGACGGCGCTGCGCTCGAGCGCGTCCACGGCGCAGGCCACGGCCAGATAGGTCTTGCCCGTGCCCGCAGGGCCTATGCCCAGCGTGATGTCGTGGCTGGCGATATTCTCGAGGTACAGGTTCTGCGTGGTGGTGCGCGCGCGCAGGTCGGGGCGGCGGGTGCTCAGCTGGATGGCGCCGACCGGGGCCTCGACCAGTTCGGCGTCGCCGGCAAGCATCAGCTGCAGATGGGCTTCGGGAATCGGGTCATCCGCCATCTCGTAGAGCGCCTGCAGCATTTCAAGCGCCTGCTGAGCGCGCGCCTTGGGGCCGTCGATCTTGAACTGCTCGTGGCGGTGGGCAATCGACACCTTGAGCGCGGTTTCTATGGTGCGCAGGTGCGCATCGGCCGGGCCGCAGAGATGGCTCAGGCGGGTGTTGTGGTGGGGAGTGAAGGTGTGGCGCAGGATCACGCGGATAATTCCAGACTAGAGCTGCCAAAGGGGCGGCAAAGGACTTCAATGATAGGCAAATTGACCGGCACCCTGCTGGAGAAAAACCCGCCCACGGTATTGGTGGACTGCCACGGCGTGGGCTACGAGGTGCAGGTGCCCATGAGCACCTTCTACAACCTGCCCGCGACCGGGGCGCAGGTGGGGCTGCTCACGCACTTCATCGTGCGCGAGGATGCGCAGCTGCTGTTTGGTTTCGGCACTGCATCCGAGCGCGAGACTTTCCGCGAGCTGATCAAGATCACGGGCGTGGGGCCGCGCACGGCGCTGGCCATCATCAGCGGCATTGGCATAGAGGACCTGGCGCAGGCGGTGACGCTGCAGGAGTCGGGGCGGCTGATCAAGGTGCCGGGAATCGGCAAGAAGACCGCCGAGCGCCTGCTGCTCGAGCTCAAGGGCAAGATCGGCGCCGACATGGGCTCGAAGTCGCTGTTCACCAACGAGCACCAGAACGACATCCTGCAGGCGCTGCTGGCGCTGGGCTACAACGACAAGGAAGCCGCGGCCGCGCTCAAGGCCCTGCCGCCCGACATCGGCGTCAGCGACGGCATCAAGCGCGCGCTGCAGGCCTTGGCAAAATAAGCCATGACCATCCACACCGACGATTTCGCGCCCGCGCCGCCGAAGCGCGCAATATCTGCCGCGCCGCTGTCGCACCATGAGGAGGCGATGGAGCGCGCGCTGCGCCCCAAGCTGCTGCAGGAGTACGTGGGCCAGGTCAAGGCGCGCGAGCAGCTCGAGATCTTCATCGGCGCGGCGAAAAAGCGCGGCGAGGCGCTCGACCATGTCCTGCTGTTCGGCCCGCCGGGCCTGGGCAAGACCACGCTGTCGCACATCATTGCCGCCGAACTCGGCGTCAATCTGCGCCAGACCAGCGGCCCGGTGCTGGAAAAGCCCAAGGACCTGGCGGCGCTGCTCACCAACCTCGAAGCCAACGATGTGCTGTTCATCGACGAGATCCACCGGCTGTCGCCCGTGGTCGAGGAAATCCTCTACCCCGCGCTCGAGGACTACCAGATCGACATCATGATCGGCGAAGGCCCGGCCGCGCGCTCGATCAAGCTTGACCTGCAGCCGTTCACGCTGGTCGGCGCGACCACGCGCGCGGGCATGCTCACCAACCCGCTGCGCGACCGTTTCGGCATCGTCGCGCGGCTCGAGTTCTACAGCGCCGAAGAACTTGCACGAATCGTCAATCGGTCTGCCGGCCTGTTGCAGGTGCCAACCGACAGTGCTGGAGCCTTCGAGATTGCGCGGCGCTCACGCGGCACGCCGCGCGTTGCCAACCGCTTGCTGCGACGGGTTCGAGAC
>JBBKVU010000464.1:0-8001 GCA_037968595.1 Comamonas sp. | reverse complement strand
CGAACCTTCCGAGTCCTTGTCATCGCCCCGACCCCAGCGGGGATCGTTCAGGTTGAACATCCCCCGAAGGCGCGTGGGCAGCAGCGCCCAACGGGACGCGCGGTGTGAAAAATTCATGCGAAAAGTCTCAAGTATTTTGCAAAAAGACAGGGATCCCTTCGGCATTTTGCCCAAACAGGGCTTGGCGCCTCATAAATCAGCGGGTTCATCGGGGATCTTATCCGTCCCCTTCGCTGCCAGCACGCTCTCGGTGAGCAGCTGGCGCAATGCAGGCAGACCTTCACCCGAGCGCGCGCTGACAAACAAGCGTGGCACGGGCTGGCCGTCCCACTCATAGGTGTCCTGCAGCAGCACCGGCCGCGTTTCCGCGGGTACGGCATCGAGCTTGTTGAAGATCAGCAGCTGCGGAATTCCGTCGGCACCGATTTCGGCAAGCACTTTCTGCACTTCAGCGATCTGCTCGGGAAACGCGGGATTCGACGCATCGACCACATGCAGCAGCAGATCGGCGTCAATCGCCTCCTGCAGCGTGGCCTGGAACGCATCGACCAGGCCGTGTGGCAGATCGCGGATGAAGCCCACGGTGTCCGACAAGGACACAGATTGGCGCGCATCGCTCAAATACAACTGGCGTGTCGTGGTGTCGAGTGTCGCGAACAACTGGTCGGCCGCATAGGCGCCGGCCTTGACCAGCGAATTGAACAGCGTCGACTTGCCGGCATTGGTGTAGCCCACAAGCGAGACGTTGAACACATCGCGGCGCTCGCGCTGGCGGCGCTGCGTGGCGCGCTGCTTCTTGACCTTGATCAGCCGCTCGCGCGTGCTCTTGATCGACTTGTCGATCATCCGCCGATCGAGCTCGATCTGGGTTTCGCCCGGGCCGCCGCGCGCGCCGATGCCGCCGCGCTGGCGCTCCAGATGGGACCAGCGGCGCACCAGGCGCGTGGCCAGGTATTGCAGACGGGCGAGCTCCACCTGGAGCTTGCCTTCGTGGCTGCGCGCGCGCTGGCCGAAGATCTCGAGAATCAGCAGGGTGCGGTCGGTGACCGGCATGTCCAGATGGCGCTCGAGGTTGCGCTGCTGGGCCGGGCTCAGCGCCTGGTCGAACAGCACTTCCTGCGCGCCATGCATCTGCGCGAGCATGCGGATCTCGTCGGCCTTGCCGCTGCCGACAAACAGCGCCGCGTCGGGCACCTTGCGCTTGCAGGAAAGGCGCGCGACCGGATTGAGGCCGGCGGTCTGGGCGAGCAAGCCGAGCTCTTCGAGCTCGGCGTCAAAATGGGGAAGCCCGAAATCCACACCGACCAGAAGGACCGGTGTGGTGGGGCCGTTGGGAGTGTCAGGAGAGCCCATGCAGACTCTCCGTCAGAACGCGACTCCCGGTCGCGGGGAAAAAGACTGGGTGGTGCAATCTCAAGCGCCAGCGGCTTCGTTGTCCGCAGCGGTTTCGGCTGTGGAGAAGTTCACGGCACGGCCGGGAACAATGGTGGAAATGGCGTGCTTGTACACCATTTGGGTGACGGTATTGCGCAACAGCACAACGTACTGGTCAAAAGACTCAATCTGGCCTTGCAGCTTGATGCCGTTGACCAAATAAATGGACACCGGAACATGCTCGCGACGCAGCGCATTGAGAAACGGGTCTTGGAGGAGTTGGCCTTTATTGCTCACGATATTCTCCGTGTTCAAGGAGTGTTGTTGTAAACCGACACCTTACCACAAGCCTTGCGCGCGTCGCATTACCACGGGCCACCGGGGTCTTTTGCCCACGTGCCGCCGCCCGACAAAAGCAATGGGGGGCCTAGCCCCCCTATTGAGATCCACACGAAGTGGGCAACCGCCCTCAAGGCCTTGCGCCGATTATTTATCCTTGTCGGCGTAGGGATTGGCCGAGGTTTTCATCTCGATGCGCAGCGGCGTGCCCACGAGGTTGAATTCCTTGCGGAAACGCCCTTCGAGGAAACGCTTGTAGACATCGGTCACATGCTCGAGCGAATTGCCGTGGATCACGATCACCGGCGGGTTCATGCCGCCCTGGTGGGCGTAACGCATCTTCGGACGGAACATGCCGGCACGCTTGGGCGCCTGGAACTGCACGGCCTCGAGCAGCAGGCGCGTGAGCACCGGCGTCGACATCTTGCAGGTGGCTGCCTTGTGCGCCTGGGCAATCGACGCCCAGACCGGGCCCAGGCCCTGGCGCTTGCGCGCCGAGATGAAGTGCATCGAAGCGAACTTGAGAAACGACAGGCGCGACTCGATGGAGCGCTGCAGCAGTTCGCGCTGGTACTCGTCGACCGCATCCCACTTGTTCACGGCCAGCACCACGGCGCGGCCGCTTTCGAGAATGAAGCCCGCGATGTGCGAGTCCTGCTCGGTCACGCCCTGGGTGGCGTCGATCAGCAGCAGCACAACGTTGGCCGACTCGATGGCCTGCAGCGTCTTGACCACGGAGAACTTCTCGATGGCCTCGAACACCTTGCCCTTGCGGCGCAGGCCGGCAGTGTCGATCAGCTCGAACTTCTGGCCATTGCGCTCGAAAGGCACGGAAATCGCGTCGCGCGTCGTGCCCGGCATGTCGAAGGCCACCAGGCGCTCTTCACCCAGCCAGGTGTTGATCAGCGTCGACTTGCCCGCATTGGGGCGGCCGGCCACCGCCAGCTTGATCGGACCGAGCTCGCCCTCTTCCAGCGATTCCTCTTCGGGATCGGGCAGGTGCAGCGGCTCGAGCGCGAGTTCGACCAGGCCGCGAATGCCCTGGCCGTGGGCCGCGGACACCGGGTGCACGGCGCCCAGGCCGAGTTCGTAGAACTCGGTCAGCTGCACGCCTTCGAGCATGCCTTCGGCCTTGTTGGCGATCAGCAGGCAGGGCTTGCCGAGCCGGCGCAGGTACTTGGCGATGTCATGGTCCTGCGCCGAGACGCCGGCACGCGCATCGACCACGAAGATGACCACATCGGCTTCGGCCACGGCCTGTTGCGTCTGCTTGGCCATTTCCTTGAAGATGCCGCTGGATGCATCGGGTTCGAAGCCGCCGGTGTCAATCACGATGTACTCGTGCTTGCCCTGCTTGCCCTGGCCGTAATGACGGTCCCGCGTCAACCCGGCAAAGTCGGCGACGATCGCATCTCTCGACTTTGTAAGCCGATTGAACAGCGTCGATTTGCCCACATTCGGGCGCCCTACAAGGGCAATAACTGGCTTCATCCCAGAATACCTATCAATCCGGCCGGAAGCCGTACACGCCACCATTGCGCGTCACGACCACCAGCGTATCCGCTGCCACCACCGGTGCTGCAGCAATCCCGGAGTCATCGGTTGTCAGGCGGTTCAGCGGAGAACCATCCTCTTTGGACAACAAATGAACCAGACCATCGTCATCGCCCACTACTACCGAGCGCCCCAACAGCAGGGGAGCTGTCAGCTTGCGCAGTTGCAGGCGATCCGTTGACCACAGGCGGCTGCCATCGGCACGCCGCCATGCGATCACTGTTCCGTTGCCTTCGGTGCCGACCAGGCGTTCGGCGTCACCGCCCACGCCCTGGGCGCCCCGGGCCGGCTGGGCCCATTGCAGTCGCGCACTGCCCACGTCCACGCAGGCTACCGAGGCCTGGAAGGTGCGTGCGCACAGCTGCCCGCCTTCGCGGCTCAGCGGCCCCACCAGGTCGACCAGGCGCTCGACATCGTTGGTGCCGCGCGGGCTGGCCAGAGCGGCTTCCCACAGCACCGCGCCGTTGTCGGGGTTGAGCCCGACCAGGCGGCCCGACAGACCGGCCAGCAGGGTGTCGCCCACGGCGGTGAGCACCCCCGCCTGGCGCAGCACCAGCGATTCGCCGGTGCGCTGCTGGACCCAGAGCTGGCGTCCATCTTCGGCATCGAAGGCGGTGAGCGCACGGTCGGCCGACAGCACGAACACGCGGCCGCCGGCGACCAGCGGCGGGGTATAGGAAGCTGCAGGCAGGCGCTTGCGCCAGACTTCACGGCCCTGCTCGAGCAGCACCACTTCGTTCGCGCGCGTGACCACGGCCTGCAGGCGTTCGTTGCCGCCCACGCCGGCCGTCAGCGGCTGGCCGACCTTGGTCTGCCACAGCGACGCACCCGAGCTGGCGTCCAGCGCCTGCAGGCTGCCGTCAAGGCTGGCCAGCACCACGGTCGTGCCGTGCACATGCGCCACCAGAGGCAATTGGCCGAGCGGCGCGATTTTAGCCGTCCAGGCTTTCTGTACGGGCAGCAGGGCCACATTGGGCCCCAGATCCGCGGGCTTGACCTTGCTGGAGTTCCAGAAAGCGCAGCCACCAAGGCTCACGATCAGGCCGAAAGTACAGAGGCTGCGCACCAGGCGCGTTGGCAGACTGCGGGTCATAGTTTGGCTTCCGTTGGGCTGGCCTGGGCCTGGACTTGCACGCCCAGCGCATTGAGCTTGAATTCAACCAGGCGACGGTAGTCGATCTGGCTGTCGAATGCCTTGTAGGCCTTTTGGTACTCGGCCACGGCTTCGGTCTTCTTGTCCTGCAGCGCATAGGCATCGCCGCGGCGGTCGGCGGCCACGGCCGTGAACTCCGCGGGGAAGGCCGCCGACAGCTGCTGCAGCGCGGCGTCGGGCTGCTTTTGCTCCAGCAGCACCGCCGCCAGGCGCAGGCGCGCCAGCGATTGCAGGCCGTTGTCGCTGCCCTTGTCGGCAACCCAGGTCAGCGCGTCCTTGGCCTGATCCCACTGGCCGGCATCGGCATAGGCCTTGGCGGCCAGCAGACCCGACTGCGCGGCCTGCTGGGTGCCGGCATAGCCGCTCTTCAGATCGGTCAGGGCCTGGCCTATGCGGTCCAGCTGCTTGCCTTCCACGGCCTGCGTCACCGCATCCGCCAGCGCAGCCGCCTGCGTGGCCTGGCGGGCCTGCCAGTATTGGTAGCCATTCCAGGCCGCGAAGCTGCCGAACACGACAATCAGGGCACCCGTGATCGGGGTGCCCCATTTGTTCCAGAAATGCTTGAGCTGGTCAAGTTGCTCTTGTTCTTCAAGATCGAAATGTTGGGCCATGGCTATGCTGGGTGTTTTTAGTCTGTCGATTGTAGAAGGGTCGCCCACTGCGCCACGGCGCCGAGGGTTTGCGTGGTCTGGGCGCCGCTGCCGTCGCGCAGCGATTTGACCGTGACCTGGCCCTGCGCCAGTTCGTCCGCGCCGAACACCAGTGCAAAGCGCGCGCCGCTGGCATCGGCTTTCTTGAACTGCGACTTCATGCTGCCCATGCCCTCGCCCGCAGCGCCCGAAGGGCTGTGCAGCTGCACGCTGACGCCGGCGCCGCGCAGCGCCTGTATCACCTGGCTGACCTGGGGCAGCGAGGCCGCATCCGGCACGACCGCATAGGCGTCGGGCACGGGTGCGGCCGTCGCCAGCCCGGCTTCCTTGACCAGTTCGAGCACGCGCTCCACGCCCAGCGCCCAGCCCACGGCCGGCGCGGACTTGCCGCCGATCTGCTCGATCAGGTAGTCATAGCGGCCGCCGCCGCAGATCGTGCCCTGCGAGCCGAGCTGGTCGGTGATGAACTCGAACACCGTGAGGTTGTAGTAGTCCATGCCGCGCACCAGGCGCGGATTGATGCTCCAGACCACGCCGTTGGCGTCGAGGATGGCGGTGACGGCATTCAGGTGGGCCAGCGAGGCTTCGCCCAGGAAGTCGAGCAGCCGCGGCGCGGCCTGGACCATGGCCTGCATCGCCGGGTTCTTGGTGTCCAGAATACGCAGCGGGTTGCTGTGCAGACGGCGCTTGGCTTCCTCGTCCAGCAGGTCCTGGTGCTGCTCCAGGTAGGCGATCAGCGCCGCGCGATGCGCCTTGCGCTCTTCGGGCTGGCCCAGGCTGTTGAGCTCCAGGCGCACCTGCTGCAGACCCAGCTCCTTCCAGAGCGCGTCGGCCAGCAATATCAGCTCGGCATCGACTTCGGGACCGTGAAAGCCCAGCGCCTCGGCGCCGATCTGGTGAAACTGGCGGTAGCGGCCGCGCTGCGGGCGCTCGTGGCGGAACATCGGACCCATGTAGTACAGGCGCTTGCCGCCGTCGTACAGCAGATTGCTTTCAACCACCGCGCGCACCACGCCGGCCGTGGCTTCGGGGCGCAGCGTCAGCTGCTCGCCGTTGAGCCGGTCCTCGAAGGAATACATTTCCTTCTCGACGATGTCGGTGACTTCGCCCAGGCCGCGCACGAACAGCGGCGTGGGCTCGACGATGGGCGTACGGATGTTGCGATAGGCATAGCGCTGCATCAGGCTGCGCACTTTTCCCTCCAGCCATTCCCAGCGGGCGGAATCGGGCGGAAGAATATCGTTCATGCCTTTGACGGCAACAATCTTTCCCGGCTTGGGAGAGGTTTTGGTTTCAGTGGTCACGGCAAAAAATGGATGAGATCAAGATTCAGGCGCTGCGCAGACGGCGCAGCGGGCGCGCAGCGGCTTATTGCGCCTGTGCGCCATAACGGCGACGCACATAGTTGTCGACCAGCGCGTGGAATTCCTCGGCAATGTTGTCACCGCGCAGCGTCAAGGCCTTCTCGCCGTCGATGAACACCGGCGCGGCCGGCGCTTCGCCATTGCCCGGCAGGCTGATGCCGATGTCGGCATGCTTGCTTTCGCCCGGGCCGTTGACGATGCAGCCCATGACGGCCACGCGCATCGCTTCCACGCCCGGATAGTTCAGGCGCCAGACCGGCATCTGCGCGCGCAGATGGTCGTCAATGCGCTTGGCCAGCTCCTGGAACGTGGTGCTGGTGGTGCGGCCACAGCCCGGGCAGGCGGTGACGCTGGGCACGAACATGCGCATTCCCAGCGACTGCAGGATTTCCGCGGCAACCACCACTTCCTGGGTGCGCGCCTCGCCCGGCTGGGGCGTGAGCGAGACCCGGATGGTGTCGCCAATGCCTTCTTGCAGCAGCACCGACAGCGCCGCGGCCGAGGCCACCGTGCCCTTGGTGCCCATGCCGGCTTCGGTCAGGCCCAGGTGCAGCGCGTAATCGCAGCGGCGCGACAGTTCGCGGTAGACCGAAATCAGGTCCTGCACACCGCTGACCTTGCACGACAGGATGATCTGGTTGCCGTCCAGACCCATGCTTTCGGCCAGGCGCGCGGAGTCGATGGCCGAGGTGATCAGCGCTTCGTACATCACCTGGCGCGGGTCCCAGGGCTGGGCGCGGCGGCCGTTCTCGTCCATCAGGCTGGCGAGCAGCTCCTGGTCGAGACTGCCCCAGTTGACGCCAATGCGCACCGCCTTGTCGTAGCGCGCCGCGGCTTCGATCATCTGACCGAACTGCTTGTCGCGCTTGTCGCCCTTGCCGACGTTGCCGGGGTTGATCCGGTACTTGGACAGCGCCTTGGCGCACTCCGGGTAGTCGGTCAGCAGGCGGTGGCCGTTGTAGTGGAAATCGCCGACCAGCGGCACGTTCTCGCCCATGCGGTCGAGCTGTTCGCGGATATACGGCACGGCCGCGGCCGCCTCGGGCGTGTTCACGGTGATGCGCACCATCTCCGAGCCGGCCTGGGCCAGTTCGCGGATCTGTATCGCGGTTTCAATCGCCTCGACCGTGTCGGTATTGGTCATTGACTGGATGCGCACCGGCGCATCGCCGCCCACCGTCACGACACGATCACCCCAGACCACGCGCGCCTGGCGCGAGCGCCGCGCCGCGGGAGCGGACATGGGGATGGGCAGCTGTTCTTTGCTGTTCACTTATTTCACCTCGAAGCGTGCTACGTCTTTACCCTGGGCCACGGCCGCAAGATCGAAAGGCTGGCCGCGCACCTGCAGCGTGGTGACCGCGACGCGGCCGACAATCACCTGCACCGGCAGCTGCGCCGAGACCTGCGCCGACTCGCCGGCGCCCAGATTCTTGCTCAGCACGACGGCGCCGCGCGCATCCTTGACCTGTACCCAGGAAGGCGCCGAGGCATTGAAGACCAGGGCTTCCTGGCCGGGCACCGCCGGCGCGGCTGCCGCAGGCGTGTCGATGGCGGCGGGCATACC
>JBBKVU010000463.1:0-3532 GCA_037968595.1 Comamonas sp. | reverse complement strand
CTGGTATAGGGCGCGGGCATGCGTGCGTCGGAGAATGCCAGACCCAGCGGCGCGACATGCGAGCCCAGGCCGAAGTCGGGAGCGATGGCCTTGGCCACCATGTCCGGGTTGGCCGGCTTGACGCGCGCGTCGACATTCTGGCCCCAGTAGCTCCAGGGCCAGCCGTAGAAGGCGCCATCCTTGACCGATGTCAGGTAGTCGGGCACCAGGTCGTTGCCGAGCTCATCGCGCTCGTTGACCACGGTCCACAGCGCCTTGGATTCGGGCTCCCAGCCCAGGCCGTTGGGATTGCGCAGGCCGCTGGCGAACAACCGCTTGCTGCCCGTGGCGAGATCGACTTCCCAGATCGCGGCCCGGCCCTCTTCGGATGCCATGCCGTTGTCGCCGATATTGCTGTTCGAGCCCACGGTCGCATACAGCTTGCTGCCGTCGGCGCTGGCCAGGATGTTCTTGGTCCAGTGGTGGTTGGCACCCGCGGGCAGATCGGTCACCTTGACCGGTGTCGCGGAAATCGTCGTCTGCCCGGTCTCGTACGGCACCTTGACGATGCTGTCGGCATTGGCGATATAGAGCTGGTTGCCGACCAGGGCCATGCCGTAGGGCGAGACCAGATTCTGCAGAAACAGGGCGCGCGTCTCGGCCACGCCGTCGCCGTCGGCATCGCGCAGCAGCGTGATGCGATTGGCGCTGGGCGTGCCCGCGCCGGCGCGCTTCATGACCATTCCCATGGCCTTGCCGCGCAGGCCATCGGCGTGCACGTTCTTGGCGCCTGGCTCGGGCTCCGGTTTGTTGCTTTCGGCCACCAGCACATCGCCGTTGGGCAGCACATGCACCCAGCGCGGATGATCGAGCCCCGCAGCCAGCGCCGTGACCTTGAAGCCTTCGGCCGCCTGCGGCACCACGCCATCGGGCCAGCCCTGGGCCGGCGCGATATTGACCGTGGGCAGCAGGCTGCCCTTGTCGGGCGCGGGCAGCTGCGGATTGGGGCCCAGGCCCGGGCCGGCCATCTGCTGGGCCGAGGCGCCAGCCATGCCGCCGACCAGCGCCAGCAGCATGCAAAGGGATTGGGTTTGCTTGTTCATGGCGCCAGTATCGATGGACCGTTTCGCGCCCGGCTGTAGTCCGGCACCGCAAGCCAACGCTGGCCGCGCATGCGCGCCCTGCGGACGAAAAAAAGCCAGGCATGCCCGGGGGGAACATGCCTGGCCTGCGGCGCCGCGCCGCTGCCGCTCAGGGCTTGAAGTAGGACTTGGTGCTGTAGAGCGCAGGGTCGAGTTTTTTGAGCACCGGCAGCCCACTGGACGCGTCCTTGGCCTGCTTGTCGATATAGGCCTGGAACACGTCGGCGTCGAGCACGCCGATGTCCAGGCGGCGTGCCGCGGGAACGGCGGCCAGCGTGGTGTAGCCATCGCCGCCGGTGGCGTTGAAGCTCAGCACAAACAGCTTGTAGGTCTTGACCGGATCGAGCGCACCCCACATGCCGGTGGCCGCATCGCGCACCTCGACATTGGCCACGCGGCTGCCGCGCGCCATGCTGGCGTTGACATCGAAGCGCAGTCCGCCGGTGTACGGGTAAGGGCCCGTGGTGCCGCCGGCGCCGTAGACCGCCTGCATGCCGTCCTCCAGCATGCTCTTGACTTCCTGACCGGTGACATCGAGTCGGAACAGCATGTTGCCGAACGGCAGCACCTCGATCACATTGGCCGCCGTCACATTGCCGTTCAACGGCACGCGCACGCCCCCGCCGCTTTGCAGCGAGATGTCGACACCGCCGTAGCTCGCGTTGGCGACTTCCAGATAGGCCTGGGCCACCAGTTGCTGGATGTCGCCGCCGCGCAGGCTCACATCGCCCTGGGCATTGCAGGCCGCGCTGGAGCGGCTGTAGTCGGCGCTGCCGACGCCGCCAGGCACGCGGCGCGAGCACAGCTCCTCGGGCACGCTTGCCACCAGGCTCTTGCTGAACCCCTCGATCTTGTCCTTGAACGGCTTGAGCGTGGCCGTGGCGGCCGCGCTTGGTGCGGTGACACGCAGGAAGCCGCTGGCGCTCGCGTCGGCCAGGATGCCGGCCTTTTGCGCCTCGGTGGCGGGCTTGCCGGCCACGGTGAAGCTGTCGCCAATCAGGGCATGCGGCGTGCCCACGCAGCGCGTCACGTCGCCGTTGGCGTCAAAGGACACCTTGAGCTCGCCCACCACCTGGCTGTACTCCCAGGCCTGCACCAGGCACACCGGCTTGCCGTCCTTGTTGCTGAGCTGGGTCGGGTAGGCGCCGGCCGGCGAGCCCACGCCATATGCGGCCAGGCTGGCCGGGCCCAGCAGCGTGTGCGAATCGGCACCGACCACCACGTCGACGCCGCTGAGCCGGGGAATCACCGCCTTGTCGTAGTCGTAGCCGATATGGCTCATGACCACGATCTTGTTGATGCCCTTGGCGCGCAGCGCATCGATCTCGCGCTGCGCGGCCAGGGTCTCGTCTTCAAACAGGGTGTCGGCGTCGGGGCTTGACGAGGCCTTGGTCTTGCCGGCAATGGTCAGGCCGACCACACCTATCGACTGGCCGCTGCGCTGCAGCACCACCGACTTGTTCACGTAGCCCGGCGCCTTGGCCGGCAACAGAGCGGAGTTCGCGCCGAAATTGACGTTGGCGCTGAGCACCGGCGTCTTGCAGCTGCCCTTGTGCAGCAGATCGATGAAACCCTTGAGGCTGCTGTCGCCCTTGTCGAACTCGTGGTTGCCCAGCGTGAAGGCGTCAAAGCAGACGGTGTTCATCATTGCCGCGTCGGCTTCGCCGTTGGCGCCCGCGCGGTTGAAGTACAGCGTGCCGGTCTGGGCGTCGCCGGCGTGCAGCTTGAGCACGTTGGTCGACTGGGCGGCCAGCGCCTCGATCGCAGCCGTCACGCGCGGGAAGCCGCCCGCATCGACCACCACGGCGCTGGCGGCGCCGGCGCCCGCCGCGGTCTTGAGCTGCAGCGTCTTGCTCTTGCTGTCGAGGTTGGAATGGTGGTCGTTGATATGCAGGATGGTGAGATCCATGGGCTGCGCGCCCGGGCTGGCGCCACCATCGCCATCGCTGCCGCCGCAGGCCGTCAGCACGGCGGAAACCACTAGACCCAGGGCAAAAACGTAAGGAGTGCGTTTCAAGGACTGTCTTTCGGGATGCAAAGCGCGAATGTTGGCCCGCGCCCATGAAACCCTTATGACACTCCCCAGGCCCGCCCGTTTGCCGGCATCAGCCGCCCATCCATGCCGGCAGCCAGCGCACCAGGGCCATTCCCACCAGCGCCTGGGCGACCGCGCCATGCCACATCAACGCCGTGTTGTCTAGCGTGGCGCGCGCATTGGCACGCAGCCGCCCGGCCCAGGAACGCGCCAGCACATAGCCGCCCATGATCAACAGCACCAGCGCGTGAAACCCCTGCCAGGCAAGCAGCGCGGCAACGGTCGCGCTCCAGGCGTCGGCGCGCGGCGCCAGGCCGTTTTGCAGGTGGGTCAGCAGGTCCAGCCCTATGGCCCCTATGGCCGTGGCCATGGCCAG
>JBBKVU010000462.1:0-13465 GCA_037968595.1 Comamonas sp. | reverse complement strand
GCCTTGACGCGGCTTTGCGCCTGCTTGGCCTTGGAGGCCTTGGCCTTGAAGCGGTCGATGAACTTCTGCAGGTGGGCGATCTTTTCCTGCTGCTTGGCAAAGCTGGCGCTCTGCAGTTCCAGCTGCTGGGCGCGCAGCTCCTCGAACTTGCTGTAGTTGCCGCCGTAACGGTTGAGCTGGGCGGCATTGATCTGCAGCGTCACATTGGTCACGGCATCGAGGAATTCGCGGTCGTGGCTGATGACGATCATCGTGCCCGCATAGCGCTTGAGCCAGGCTTCGAGCCAGACCAGGGCGTCCAGGTCCAGGTGATTGGTCGGCTCGTCCAGCAGCAGCAGGTCGGACGGGCACATCAGCGCGCGCGCCAGCTGCAGGCGCATGCGCCAGCCGCCCGAGAAGCTGTCGACGGGGTTGTCGAGCTCGGACGACTTGAAGCCCAGGCCCAGGATCAGCGCCTGGGCGCGGGCCACCGAGTCGTGCGCGCCGGCATCGGCGAGATCGCAATAGGCCTGGGCGATGGCCATGCCGTCGTCGGCGGCCTCGGCATCCAGCAGTTGCTGCTGCACTTCGGCCAGGCGGGTGTCCCCGTCCAGCACGAACTGCGTTGCCGACTCGCTGGTTTCAGGCATGTCCTGCGCGACCTGGGCCATGCGCCACTGGCGCGGCTTGGAGAACTCGCCGCCATCCTCGGCCAGCGCGCCGGTGAACAGTGCGAACAGCGTGGACTTGCCCGCGCCGTTGCGGCCCACCAGGCCGACTTTTTCACCCGGGTTGATGGTCGCCGTCACTTTGTCGAGCAGCACTTTGGCCGATCGGCGCAAGGTCACGTTCTTAAGGGTAATCATGTAGAAGTCCAGGGCGTGGCGTGGCCACGTAAGCGGGCCCGCAGGCCCGGCAAGAAAAAAAGTCCTGATTTTTCGCAGCCGGCGCCCAGGGCGCAAGCCGGGAGGCTCAGAGGTCGGCGAGCGCGTGGCGCACCAGCGCTTCGCGGGTGATCAGCAGCACCTGTTCGTCACCCGACGAGGTGTCAAGCCAGAACACCGGCAGCCGCGGGAAGGCGGCCTCGAAGTATTCGCGCTCGTTGCCGATTTCCAGGATCAATATCGCGTGCTCGCGCATGCGGCTGGGCGCGTCGCTCAGCAGCTGCTTGATGAAGTCCATGCCGTCGGCGCCACCGGCCAGCGCGAGCACCGGCTCGGCCTGGTATTCGGCGGGCAGCTCGGACATGCTGTTGGCATTCACATAGGGCGGATTGCACAGTATCAGGTCCCAGGGGCCGGGCGTGTTTGCCATGCCGTCGGACTCGATCAGCTGCACGCGCTGCTGCAGTTCATGGCGATCGACATTGATGCGCGCCACGGCCAGCGCATCGGTCGACAGGTCGGCGCCCGTCACTTGCACATCGGGATAGGCCATGGCCGCCAGGCAAGCCAGGCTGCCGTTGCCGGTGCACAGGTCGAGAACGTCATGCGTCTTGTCGCTGAGCCAGTCGTCAATCGAGCCGTCGGCCAGGATTTCGGCAATGAAGCTGCGCGGCACGATGGCGCGTTCGTCCACGTAGAACGGCACGCCCTGCAGCCAGGCTTCCCGGGTCAGGTAGGCCGCGGGCTTGCGCGTGCGAATGCGTTCCTCGAACAGCGCGGCAACGCCGGCCTGCTGGTCGGCATCCACGGCCTGATCGGCCAGCACGGCTTGGTCGAGATCGCTGTCCAGGGGGATTCCCAGGCGCCACAGCACCAGCCAGGTGGCTTCATCATGGGCGTTGCTGGTGCCGTGGCCAAAGGCCACGCCAGCGGCGGTGAGTGCGCCGGCACCGGACGCGATGAGCGCAGCGACAGTCGTGCCGTGCACGGCTTGGGGTTCAATCATGGAGCTTTCGGTCACGCCGCGCCGGGGGCTGCGCAGGCCGCGAGAGCCTGGGCATGCAGGTTTTCCAGCGTGCGGCGGTAGATGTTGGTCAGTGGCGCGATATCGGCCAGGACGATATTTTCGTCTATCTTGTGGATGCTCGCATTCGGTGGGCCCATTTCTATGAC
Organism: Comamonas sp.; assembly: GCA_037968595.1. Classification (GTDB taxonomy): domain Bacteria; phylum Pseudomonadota; class Gammaproteobacteria; order Burkholderiales; family Burkholderiaceae_C; genus Comamonas. Next base: position 11,429 of record JBBKVU010000462.1, on the reverse strand, counting down.
CTGATCGCAGATCTGGGCAATGAAACGCCCGTCGCTGGTGCCGCCCGTGGTCGAGAGTTCGGTCTGCAGTCCTGTCTCGTCGGCAATGGCCTGCTGCACGGCCTGGACCAGGCTGCTAGGCGTGGTCAGGAAAGGCTGGCCGCCAATCGTCCAGTCAAGCGTGTACTCAAGGCCATGGCTGTCGAGTATCGCCTTGACGCGCGCCTGCAGGCCTTGCGCCGTCGATTCGGTGCAGAAGCGGAAATTGAAGTCGATCACCACGCTGCCCGGAATCACGTTGCTTGCGCCCGTGCCGCCGTGGATGTTGCTGATCTGCCAGCTCGTGGGCGGGAAGAACGCATTGCCCTGGTCCCAGGCCGTGGCCGCGAGTTCGGTCAGCGCCGGAACGGCCTGGTGTATCGGGTTGCGCGCCAGCTGCGGGTAGGCAATGTGGCCCTGGATGCCGAGCACCGTGAGCTTGCCGCTCATGGTGCCGCGGCGGCCGTTCTTGATCATGTCGCCGGTGCGCTCCACAGCTGTGGGCTCGCCCACAATGCAGTAGTCAAGGCGTTCGCCCCGGGCCTTGAACTGCTCGACCACCACCTTGGTGCCGTCGATCGACGGGCCTTCCTCGTCGCTGGTCAGCAAAAAGGCCAGATCGATCAGCGGATCGGGGGTGGCGGCCAGGAATTCCTCCACGGCTACGACAAACGCCGCTATCGAGGTCTTCATGTCGCTGGCGCCGCGGCCGTAGAGCCGGCCGTCGCGGTGCGTGGGCGTGAACGGCGGGCTGCTCCACTGCTCCAGCGGGCCGGTGGGCACGACGTCGGTGTGTCCAGCAAACACCAGGTTCTTGCGCGGCAGCGGGCCGGCCGCGCTGCGCTTGGCGTAGAGGTTCTGCACGCGAAAGCTGTCCGGGCCGCTGTCGAGCCGCTCGCAGACAAAGCCCAGCGGCGCAAGCCGCGCGGCAATCAGCTCAAGACAGCCCGCATCTTCGGGGGTGACGGAAGGGCGGCTGATCAGTTGTTCGGCCAGTTGCAGTGTGCGGGACATGGGAAATACGTCGGTGAGTGTGCGGGACAGAAGGCGGGCGGTGGGCGGCAGGCCGCCGGCCGTCTCAGCCGTTGTTGCCTATGTCCAGCACGATGTCGGTAAAAGAGGCTTGTTCGTCTTCGGCGGGCGCTGCGGCCTTGGCCTTGGTGTCGGGGCCGGGCGCCGGCGCGGGCTTGCTGCCCGAAAAATCGTTTTGCAGCCGCCACATCAGGTTGGTGGGCGAGTCGGCGTGGGCCAGGCCTTCCTTGCGGTCTATGGTGCCCGCATGGATCAGCGTGGCCAGGGCTTCCTCGAAAGTCTGCGAGCCTTCGGCCATGGATTTCTCCATCGCTTCGCGCACCGCGGAGAAGTCGCCTTTTTCAATCAGATCGGCGACCAGCTTGGTGTTGAGCATCACCTCGACGGCCGGCACGCGCAGGCCTTCGGGAGTGCGCACCAGGCGCTGCGAGACCACGGCGCGCAGCGCCGCGGCCAGGTCGCCCAGCATGGTGTCGCGCACTTCCACGGGGTAGAAGCTCATGATGCGGCTGAGCGCATGGTAGCTGTTGTTGGCATGCAGCGTGGCAAGGCACAGGTGGCCCGACTGGGCATAGGCAAGGGCGGCCGACATGGTTTCGCGGTCGCGGATCTCGCCTATCAGTATCACGTCGGGCGCCTGGCGCAGCGCGTTCTTGAGCGCCGTCTGCAGCGACTCGGTGTCGCTGCCGATCTCGCGCTGGTTGACGATGGAGCGCTGGCTGCGAAACTGGTATTCGATCGGGTCCTCGATGGTGAGGATATGGCCGGTGACGTTCTTGTTGCGCGCGTCTATCATCGACGCCAGCGTGGTGCTCTTGCCCGAGCCCGTGGCGCCCACGACCAGCAGCAGTCCGCGCTTTTGCAGGATCAGCTCGTTGAGGATGGGCGGCAGGTTGAGGGTCTCGAGCGCCGGAATATGCTGGGCAATGAAGCGTATCACCACCGCATAGCTGCCGCGCTGGCGCATGGCGCTGACGCGAAAACGGCCCACGCCGCGCAGCGGCACGCCCATGTTGAGCTCGCCGGTCTGCTCGAGCTCCTGCATGCGCTCGGGCGGAACGATCTCGGCCAGCAGGCTGCGCGGCGCATCGGGCGGCAGCAGCTGGTTGTTGATCGGCACGCACTCGCCATGGATCTTGATCAACGCAGGCGCGTTGGCGGAAAGGTAGACGTCGGACGCCTGTTTTTCCCCCATCAGGCGCAGGATTCGCTCCATGGTGCTCATGCAAGTTCCTTTTGGGTGGCAAGGCCCGCGGCTGGCGCAGCCGGCGCGGGCCGGCTGGCTCAGTCGCGCAGCAGATCGTTCAGGCTGGTGGTCGAACGCGTCTTGGCATCGACCTTCTTGACGATGATCGCGGCGTACATGCTGTAGCGGCCATTGTCCTTGGGCAGATTGCCCGACACCACCACCGAGCCAGCGGGCACGCGGCCGTAGCTGATTTCGCCGGTCGCGCGGTCATAGATGGGGGTGCTCTGGCCGATGTACACGCCCATGGAGATCACCGAGTTCTCTTCGACGATCACGCCTTCGACGACTTCCGAGCGCGCACCGATGAAGCAGTTGTCTTCAATGATGGTGGGGTTGGCTTGCAGGGGTTCGAGCACGCCGCCCAGGCCCACGCCGCCCGACAGGTGGACGTTCTTGCCCACTTGCGCGCACGAGCCGACCGTGGCCCAGGTGTCGACCATGGTGCCTTCGCCCACGTAGGCGCCGATGTTCACATAGGAAGGCATCAGGATCGCGCCCTTGGCGATGAACGAGCCGCGACGAGCGACCGCGGGCGGCACCACGCGCACGCCGGTGGCGGCGATCTCGGCTTCCGACATGCCTTCGTACTTGGTGGGCACCTTGTCGAAGAAATTCAGGCTGCCGGAGTTCATCAGCACGTTGTCCTTGAGGCGGAAGGACAGCAGCACGGCCTTCTTGATCCACTGGTGCACCGTCCACTGGCCCACGCCCTGCTGGGTGGCGACGCGCAGCTGGCCGTCATTGAGCTGGGCGATCACATGTTCGACGGCGTCGACGACTTCTGCGGGCGCGCTGGCGGGGCTCAGGTTGGCACGGTTGTCCCAGGCGGCGTCGATGATGGATTGCAATTGCTGAGTCATGAACTTACTTCTTCAGGTTTTGGATAAATTGGACGATGCGCTTGGCCGCTTCGAGGCATTCCTCGGTTTCTGCAACCAAGGCCATGCGCACGCGATTCGCACCGGGGTTGTGGCCTGCGACATCCCGGGCCAGATAGCTGCCCGGCAGGACCGTGACATTGTATTGAGCATAGAGCGCGCGCGCGAACTCGACATCGTCCATGCCCAGGGATTGCGGCACGCCGGCCCACAGATAGAAGCCCGCATCAGGCAGGCGCACGTCCATGACGCTGGCCAGCAGCGGCGTGACTTCGGCAAACTTCTGCCGGTACTGGCGGCGGTTCTCGATCACATGCGCCTCGTCGTTCCAGGCGACGATGCTGGCCTCCTGCACGGCCGGGCTCATTGCGCCGCCGTGGTAGGTGCGGTACAGCAGGAAAGCCTTGAGCAGCGCGGCGTCGCCGGCCACAAAGCCGCTGCGCAGGCCGGGCACATTGCTGCGCTTGGACAGGCTGGTGAAGGACACCAGGTTCTTGAAGTCCTTGCGGCCCAGCTTGAACGCCGCCTCGAGCCCGCCCAGCGGAGCTTCCTCGCGGAAATAGATCTCGCTATAGCACTCGTCTGAGGCAATCACGAAGCCGTGGCGGTCGGACAGCGCAAACAGCTTTTCCCATTCGGACAAGGGCATGACCGCGCCCGTGGGGTTGCCCGGCGAGCAGACATACAGCAGCTGCGTGGTCTGCCAGACGGCTTCGGGAACATTGCCCCAGTCGACAGCGAAATTGCGCGCCGGATTGCTGGGCACATAGACCGGCGTGGCGCCGGCCAGCAGCGCCGCGCCTTCATAGATCTGGTAGAACGGATTCGGGCAGACCACGGTGGCGCCCGGCTGGGTCGGATCGATCACCGTCTGTGCAAACGCAAACAGGGCTTCGCGCGAGCCATTGACCGGCAGCACCTGGGTCGCGGGGTCCAGCGATAGGCCGTAGCGCTGGTTCATCCACTGCGCACCGGCGGCGCGCAGACGCGGGTCGCCGCCCGTGGCCGGGTATTTGGCAAGGGCCCCCGGGCTGTTTCCCAGCACCTCTTCGATGAAGGGCGGCGTGGGATGGCGCGGTTCGCCAATGCCCAGGCTGATAGGGCGATACGAAGGCGAGGGCGTGACCCCCGCGAAAAGCTGTCGCAGCCGTTCAAACGGATAAGGCTGCAGTTTGGAGAGCAGGGGATTCATTGCTCGCATTATCCACGCTGCGGCGGGCGCTGCTGCGCTGCGTTGGACGCAACTGACAGGCAAAAGCGCGGGGTGGTCCTGCACCCCGGCTTCAGGATTGCGCGCGCTGCGCGCGCGCCCTGGCCATGGCCGCGGCAATCGCGGCTTTCTTGGCGTCTACCGGGGCGGCGGCAGCCACCGCATCCGCCGTCGGTGCCAACGCCACTTCCAGCCCGGCGGCCATCGCTGCCTTGGGTGCAGCGGCGCGCTCGGAGCCGCCCAGCCTTGTCTGCCGCCGCGCATAGCGCGACAGGGCGTGCGCGGCCTTCTCCTGCGACCAGGCGGCCCAGCCGGTGGCACCGGCGCTGGCTGGAACCAGCGTGATGCAGTCAACAGGGCAGACTGGAATGCACAGCTCGCAGCCGGTGCAATGCGGTGCAATCACGGTATGCATGCGTTTGTTGGCGCCGACAATGGCATCCGTCGGGCAGGCCTTGATGCACAGCGTGCAGCCTATGCACCAGGCTTCGTCGATCACCGCCAGCGTGCGCTGCGACTCCGTGCCATGCTCGGCAGAAAGCGGCAGCGCCGGCAGGCCCGTGAGGGCCGAGAGCCGCGCAATGCCAGCGGCTCCGCCTGGCGGGCATTGGTTGATGGCGGCCGCGCCGTCGGCTATCGCCTGCGCGTAGGCCGCGCAGTCGGGGTAGCCGCAGCGCGTGCACTGGGTCTGTGGCAAGGCGGCGTCAATGCGAGCCGCCAGGCCTTGCAGGGCGGAGGCTGGCATGTGACGCTTCCTCCTGTCAGTTGCGGCGTGATCCGCGCGCAGCGCGCGGTTTCGTCTTGGCCACCTCTGGGGCCCGCGCCTGCGGACCTTCGCTGGTGGCCAGCACCGGTTCCTGGCTCTGGTCGATGGCGGCTTCCAGCACGGTCTTGGCGGTTTCGGGCGCGCTGACGTGGGCCACTTCCAGTGCGACTTCGGGCACCAGCGTTGCCGCGGGTGCGAGCGCGGGAGCGGCTTCCACTGCAGGCGTCGCGGTCACGGGTGCTGTCACGGCGGCGGCTGCGGTCTGCCTGGCGGGCGATACCCGCAGCGGCAGGCCGTCGTGGCCCACGCCGTCGTCCACCGGCACCGGCGCTTGCGTGGAATGCGCGAGGATGAAGTCGCGCACCTGCGGATACACCGTTTCGCGCCAGCGGCGGCCGCTGAAGATGCCGTAGTGGCCCGCGCCTTCGACTTCCAGGTGCTGCTGCTGATCGGCCGGCACGCCGGTGCACAGGTCATGCGCGGCGCGTGTCTGGCCCGAGCCCGAGATGTCGTCGAGTTCGCCTTCCACGGTGAGGATGGCGCTGCCCTTGATGTCCTGGGGGCGCACGCGCTCCACCTGGCCGTCGGGCGACTTCACATCCCAGGTGCCCTTGACCAGCGAGAAGTCCTGGAACACCGTGTGTATCGTTTCCAGGTAATAGGCCGCATCCATGTCGAGCACGGCGTTGTACTCGTCGTAGAACTTGCGATGGGCTTCGGTGCTGGTGTCGTCGCCCTTGAGCAGGTTCTTGAAGTAGTCGTAATGGCTGGTCGCGTGCCGGTCGGGGTTCATGGCGACAAAGCCCGTGTGCTGCAGGAAGCCCGGATACACGCGGCGGCCTGCGCCCGGGTAGTTGGACGGCACTTCGTGGATCACATTGGTCTCGAACCACTCGTAGCTGTGGTTGGTCGCCAGGTTGTTCACCGCGGTGGGCGAGCGGCGCGCATCGATGGGCCCGCCCATCATGGTCAGCGTCAGCGGCGTGGTTTCGCCGCGGCTGGCCATCAGCGATACCGCAGCGAGCACCGGAACGGTGGGCTGACACACGCTGACCACATGGCAGTTGCCATACTTGCCCTGCAGATGGCGGATGAACTCCTGCACATAGTTCACATAGTCATCGAGGTGGAACACGCCCTCGTCCATGGGAACCATGCGTGCGTTCTTCCAGTCGGTGATGTAGACCTTGTGATCCGCCAGCATGCTGCGCACGGTGTCGCGCAGCAAGGTTGCATAGTGCCCCGACAGAGGTGCGACCACCAGCACCACGGGCTGGGCCAGCATGGTGTCGAGCGTCGCCGATTCGTCGGTGAAGCGCTTGAAACGCCGCAGCCCGCAGAAGGGCTTGTCGATCTCCACGCGCTCCATGATGGTCACGCCTACGCCGCCGACATCCACCGTGGTGATGCCGAATTGCGGCTTTTCATAGTCCTTGCCCAGTCGGTGGAACAGTTCGAACCCCGCGGAAATACGTTGAGACAGCGGTGTTTGGCTGAAAGGCGACAGTGGATTGCTGTACAGCTTGGAAGCTGCGAGCGCAAAGTCGGCGAAAGGCTCCACGAGGGAGCGCTGGGTTTCATACATTTGGTAAAGCATGGGCAAGACCTTGTTATGTTGCAGTGCAATATAGCAGTTGTCTGGCATCAAGGTGCAAGCCCATGCACTTCTAACGCGGCTATTCGGGGGAAACACCGACATAAAGCCACACTGTCATGCGCAAGCGGTATACGCCTCAGGCCGTGGCGATCGATTCCTCGGCGCGCGGCGCGCGGGCGATGGCCATGACTTCGCGTGCCGGCAATCCCTTGAGGCGGTGATCGCTCCATACCTGGCGCCAGCGGCGCGCACCGGCGAGACCATGGCGCAGCCCCAGCATATGGCGCGCCACGCTGTACCAATGGGTGCCATGCTCGCGTGCTTCGCGCTCCATGTACTCGACCATCCGCTCCTCGACGGCTTCGCGTGTGAGCAGACCAGGCGCATCGCCGTAGAACTCGGCATCCCAGCTCGCCAGCCACCAGGGTTTGTGATAGGCCTCGCGGCCGACCATGACGCCATCCACCTGCTCCAGCTGTTCGGCGACGGCCGCGCTGTCCTTGAAGCCGCCGTTGATGGCAATGGTCAGCTGCGGAAAGTCGTGCTTGAGCCGGGCCACGACGTCGTAGCGCAGCGGCGGCACTTCGCGGTTTTCCTTGGGCGACAGACCCTTGAGCCAGGCATTGCGCGCGTGCACGATGAACACCTCGCAGCCGGCCTCGGCCACGGTGCCAATGAAGTCACGCACGAATTCATAGCTTTCGCTCTTGTCTATGCCGATGCGGTGCTTCACGGTCACCGGAATCTGCACGGCATCGCGCATGGCCTTGACGCCGTCGGCGACCAGTTGCGCCTCGTTCATCAGGCAGGCGCCAAACGCTCCGCGCTGCACGCGCTCGCTGGGGCAGCCGCAGTTCAGGTTGATCTCGTCATAGCCCCATTGCTCGCCCAACTGCGCGGCGCGCGCCAGATCGGCTGGCTCGCTGCCGCCCAGCTGCAGCGCCAGCGGATGCTCCTCGGCGTTGAAGCGCAGATGGCGCGGCACATCGCCATGTAGCAGCGCGCCCGTGGTGACCATTTCGGTATAGAGCAGCGTATGCCGGGTCAGCAGCCGATGCAGGTAGCGGCAATGGCGGTCGGTCCAGTCCATCATGGGCGCCACGCTCATGCGCCAATTGATGCTAACTTGTTGATTTATATCGTTTTTCATCGTTCTAGGAGCTCAAATTGAGCTGCAAAATTCAGCTTTGTATGCCCTAAAAAGCACCAAAAAACCCCGTTTTCCCGGCTTCGGGGTGACAATGGGGTGACACAAAGTTTTTGTCACACCACAGGGCACAGATGGGAACCATACGCACACGCGAGAAGGCCAACGGCGATAAGTCTTACACGGCAATCGTCCGCATCAAAAACAAGCAGATCATCGTCCACAACGAGACGCAGACCTTCCCCAAAAAAGCATTGGCTCAAGCCTGGATCAAACGTCGTGAGGCCGAGCTTCAGCAGCAAAAGGCAACGGGAGTCGTGAATCTCAACCGGGTCACAATCGAAGAAATTCTCGAGGCCTACGTCAAACAAGCCGAAGGCGTAACGCGGTGGGGCCGAACCAAAACGGCAGACATCAAGCGGTTGCGCGAGAGCGGATTGTCCAACAAAGACGCTCGCTACCTGACAGCTGCGGACATTATTCAGTACGCCAAGCATCGCCGGACGGTTGACGAAGCGGGCCCCGCGACGGTGATGAACGACATCATCTGGCTGCGCCAAGCATTCCTCACGGGGGTGGCGATGTTCAACCTGAGTCAGCCGCTGCTGGCTGTCGATGCCGCCAAAAAGGACTTGCTCCGGACGAAGACGATCTCCAAGCCAAAGCAAAGAGCCCGGCGCGTATCCGAGGATGAGGAAAACAAGATCCTTGAGCACTACAGGCAAAGGACCAAAACGCAAATACCGATGGTCGATGTGATCCAGTTTGCGTTGCTGACTGCACGCCGGCAAGATGAAATATGCCGGATGAAATGGGAAGATGTTGATTTGGACGAGGGGACAGGTTGGGTCGATGACGTGAAGCACCCAACACGAAAGATAGGGAATAGGCGTGAGTTTCGAATATTGAAACCAGCAATAGACATCATCAAAAGGCAGCCGCGCGTGGCGCCTGAGATTTTTCCCTACAACTCAAAGTCTGTAGGTGCATCGTTCACGCGGGCGATGCACTTGCTTGAGATTGAAGATTTGCACTTTCATGACTTGAGACATGAGGCAACAAGCCGACTCTTCGAAAAGGGATACAGCATTCAAGAGGTGGCCCACTTCACATTGCATGAAAGCTGGGCCACTTTGAAGAGATACACCCACCTGAGACCAAAAAATATACCGGAACGTTAATTGCCAGTGATCTTGTTCCACTGGAAGAGTGCCTCCGCTTTTCGTTGTTCAATAAATTCTGCAAGTTGTTTCGAATCTATGAGCCATGGGCTCTTCTGCGAGCCAAGACGAAAAACCGGGACGGGCAATTCATTGGATCTGGCTCTTTCATATGCTTTGCGTGGGGTAAGACCGAAAAACTCCTCGCAGCACTTTTCCAGTGGAATGTTAGTGTCGCCAAATTTGGCGAGAAGAGCGAAGTGGGTCATGCTCATGTGAATAAGTCCTAAATTTCGCGCGTTGCAGGGCGAGCTGGTTCCAAAGGTGGGGCAGGATTACGGGCTGGCGCTGGCCGTATCCAAGAAAAATGCGGGGGATAGCCCGCGGCGTTGTAGGTGTCCCAGAGCGCTTGCCCTTGCGGGCAGAGCGCTTGCTTGCCCGGCGCGGCGCCGGCGGCAATGCACTGGGGGCAGTTGATGTGGTGGAGCTGGTAGGCCTTGTCGGCCTGTTCCCAGGTGCTGGCGCTGGTTGTCATGGCGCGGGGAATCCGTCCCAGGTGCGGCCATCCAGCAGTCGGCCGGATACCTTCTTGCCCGCGCGCTGCATCCAGGTGTGGTTGTGGCCCTCGGCGCCCAGGTCGCTGCCGTTCTCGCCTAAGTCTGTGAGGCGAATACGCGGGACACCGTCCACCAGCGGGTAGCCCATAGACTCGGGCCCACGCGGCACCCACTCGCCCCATTGCTTGAACAGAAAGGGCACGCCGGCCGCTGCGCACTGGTCGCTCAGGTCGCGGGCCCAGTCCGGATGCATGGGGCGCGCGCCTGAGCCGCTCTCGCCGCCAACGATCACCCAGTCGATGTTGTTGCTGATACCGGTGTAGTCGCAGGCCTTGCAGTATTCACGTGCGCCGGTCTCAGGATCCATCACGATGTCGTTGGCCCAGTTCTGGCACTGCAGTCCGAGGTCGACCGATCCGAGCAGCGGCTCCATGCTCAAGAAGCGCACGCGCGCGGGCAGGGCCAGCAGCTTGGGAATGTCGCGATCGGCTTCGGCCTGGCTGGTGATGGTGGCGCCCAGCCACACGTTGGGAAGCGGCATCATGTCGAGCAACGGCAGGTCGACGTCGCTTCCGTGAGCAAGGTCCGCCAGCATGGGCGCGACGTTTCCAATGCGCTTGGTCAGCAGCAGCCAGTCCAGGTCCGGCGTGGCCGCGATGATCGCGAACAGGTCGGCGCGCCACTGCGGATCCACCGCGTTGTCGAAGACGTCTGCCAAGCTGGCGCAGAACACGCGCTGGCGGCGGCCGTGCGCGGCCATGAATGCGTCGGCCCGGGCGTTCCAGGCCTTGGGCTTGGCCCAGGTGCTGGCACTGGTGCGGCGCCGCGGCGCGCCGGGGCCCCAGTTGATGGCCGTGCCGCCGGCGAATCGCGCGTTGCGCGTCTCGGCATAGCAGTGGTCGCAACCGGGGCCGACCTTCTGGCAGCCTTCCCAGGGATTGAAGGTGTGGTCTGTCCACTCGATCTTGCTGTTTTCGGACATTGGGTCCTCCAAAAAAGAAGCCCCGCACTAGGGCGGGGCTGGTAGTTGTGATGTTGGGCGGCTACTTGATGCCGTGGGCGGCCTCAAGGACTCGGATTCGTCTGTCGGTCATAGTTTTATCCTCGTTTACTTGATACGGATAATTAGGCTTGAGTGGCTTTGATGTCCAGGTCTTCGCACAAATAAGAAAGCCCGCTCAAGGCGGGCTGTGTGGGGTAGAAGTATTGATCTAGCTCTGCAGCGTTAGCTTCAGTCATCTAGGTTTGGAGGTGGAGGCCCCCAGCGATAGCTCATATCGACCCTAAAGGGACGGTTATGGCTCTGGGCTGGTCGCCCCAATCCAGTCGCTATAGCGCCCATTTGGCAGTTGCGCGCGTTCCGATCTTCAGCCGAACTTCATTGCGCCCTGTCCGTCCAATTTGAAGGTGGCAACCACGCTGGCCAGATGGGCGGCCTGCTGCTTCAGGCTCCCGGCAGCCGCCGCACTCTGTTCCACCAGTGCCGCGTTCTGCTGCGTGGATTGGTCGAGTTGGGTCACCGCTGCGCTAACCTGGCCAATGCCGGTGGCCTGTTCGAGAGTCGATGAACTGATCTCGCCAATCAGCGCGGACACTCGCTGGACCTGCGCCACGATGTCGTCCATCGACGCACCGGCATCCCCGACCAGCTGGGACCCTGCCTCCACCTTGTCGACGCTGGTCATGAAGAGCGATATAATCTCCTTGGCGGCCTCGGCGCTGCGCTGCGCTAAGCTACGCACTTCGCTGGCGACTACCGCGAAACCACGGCCCTGGTCGCCAGCGCGCGCCGCTTCGACTGCCGCATTAAGCGCC
>JBBKVU010000461.1:0-3702 GCA_037968595.1 Comamonas sp. | reverse complement strand
CGGCCATGCCCAGCAGCATGGCCACGGCCGGGCCGTGGCGGCGGTAAGGCATGGCGGCGGCGGCAAAAAATACCAGGGTGGTGCACGCCAGCTGCGTCACATAGCTGGTGGTCTCGTGCGACAGCTGGGCCAGGCCCAGGCAGGCGATCAAGGCCAGCAGTCCGCCATCGGCCATGGCGCGGGCGTAATCGATGGGATTGGCTTCACCGCCAAAGGCAAAGGCCACGGGCTGGGCGCCCGGGCTGCGCGCCAGGCAGTAGACGCCCCACCAGGTCGCGGCCATGGCCAGCAGCAGCAGCAGCATGAAAGGCAGGCGCACGGCCATTTCGGCGGGTATCGACGCCGGCGCGAGCTGCAGCGCCCAGGCACCGAGCCAGTAGGGCAGCAGGCCGTCGGGCTGCGGCGCCATCCCCGCGAGCACCGGTGTCATCCACTCGGTCCGGCCCTCGAAGAGCGCGAGCATGTAGCCAAAGGCCGTGATGTCGGCACTCTTCCAGGGCGCGCGCCCGACGAAGCCCGGCACCACATAGGCCAGGCACAGCAAGACCAGCGCCCAGCGCGGCAGGGTGCGCACGGCCTGTTGTGAAACGATGGCGGGGGTAGGTTGGTTCACGCGGCGAAGGACATCAAGGGAAATGGCAAGAATACGCGAACCCGGAGCGATTTTTCAGCCGCGGGTCACCGGTCGTGGCAATCGGGTCACGCCGGAGGCGGGCAAAGAAAAAGGCAGCCTGGTTGCCCGGGCTGCCTTTGGCGTGAATGCGCAGAAATTACTTGGCTGCAGTCTTGCCGAAACGGTTGCGGAAGCGCTCGACGCGGCCGCCCATGTTGTCGACCGACTTTTGCGTGCCAGTGTAGAAGGGGTGCGATTCGCTCGAAGTGTCCAGCTTGAACATGGGCAGTTCACGGCCGTCTTCGGTCGTACCCTTTTCCTTGGTGTTCACGCAGGAACGGGTCACGAATTTGATGCCGTTGGACTGGTCAACGAACAGCACTTCGCGGTAGTTGGGTTGATTTCCTTCTTTCATGATCTTCCTTAGGTCAAGTGCGGTAGCCGTGCCCAACCCGATGCAACCTTTGCACCGGTTCGAATTGAACGTACTTTCCGCAATAGAAAAGCCCCCGAGTATACCGCGGGGGCTTGATGTTCAGGCACAGCCTTGTGCCGGGGTGGGAATTAACCGCCGCGGCGCATCATGTCGAAGAAGTCATTGTTGGTCTTCGTGGCCTTCATGTTCTTGATCATCAGCTCGGTGGCTTCGACGTCGTCCATGTTGTAGAGGAACTGGCGCAGGATGCGCGTCTTGTTCAGGATCTCGGGCGAAAGCAGCAGCTCTTCGCGGCGCGTGCCGCTCTTGTTGAGCTCGATTGCCGGGAACACACGCTTCTCGTAGAGGCGGCGGTTCAGGTGCAGTTCGCTGTTGCCCGTGCCCTTGAATTCCTCAAAGATCACTTCGTCCATGCGGCTGCCGGTATCGACCAGCGCCGTGGCGATGATGGTCAGCGAGCCGCCTTCCTCGACCTTGCGCGCTGCGCCGAAGAAGCGCTTGGGGCGCTGCAGGGCGTTGGAGTCGACACCGCCCGACAGCACCTTGCCCGACGAGGGCACGACGTTGTTGTAGGCGCGGGCCAGACGCGTGATCGAGTCCAGCAGGATCACCACGTCCTTCTTGAGTTCGACCAGGCGCTTGGCGCGCTCGATCACCATCTCGGCCACGTGGACGTGGCGCGTGGCGGGCTCGTCGAAGGTCGAGGCAATGATTTCGCCCTTGACCGAGCGCTGCATTTCCGTGACTTCCTCAGGGCGCTCGTCCACCAGCAGCACCATCATGTGCACGTCGGGGTGGTTGGCGGTGATCGCGTGGGCGATGTTCTGCATCATCATCGTCTTGCCGCTCTTGGGCGGGGCGACGATCAGCGCGCGCTGGCCGCGGCCGATGGGGGCGATGATGTCGATGATGCGGCCGGTGATGTTCTCTTCCGACTTGATCTCGCGTTCCAGGCGCAGTTGCTCCTTGGGGAACAGCGGCGTCAGGTTCTCGAACATCACCTTGTGCTTGTTCTGCTCGGGCGGGCCGCCGTTGACCTTGTCGAGCTTGGTCAGCGCGAAATAGCGCTCGCCATCCTTGGGCGTGCGCACTTCGCCTTCGATCATGTCGCCGGTGTGCAGGTTGAAGCGGCGCACCTGGCTGGGCGAGATGTAGATGTCGTCGGTGCTCGCGGTGTAGCTGGTGTCGGGGCTGCGCAGGAAACCGAAGCCGTCGGGCAGGATTTCAAGCACGCCGTCGGCAAAGACTTGCTCTCCGGCTTTGGCGCGCTTCTTGATGATGGCAAACATGATTTCCTGTTTGCGCATCCGGCCAACGTTTTCGATCTCGAGCTCTTCGGCCTGCTTCAAGACTTCAGACACGTGCTGTGCCTTGAGTTCATTAAGGTGCATGGGGTTACTCCTTGGCGGAGTTAGTGGAATCAGGAATGAGGCGGAAGGCTGGGCGATACACGGGGTCGTGGGCCAAGCTTGCCTAGGGATCTCGAAACGGCCGTCAATGCAGGGGCCGGTGATCTGAGCAGATTATGACAGGAAAAGATCTGCAGGTCCGAAATAAAGAACGGGGGCTGCGTCGCGCCGCCCCGGTTTCAGGCGAAGCCCGGGCGCAGCGGCTGCGCAACGGGCTGTCGTTCGATCAGGCGAGCTGTTCGTCGAGGAAGGCCGTGAGCTGGGCCTTGCTGAGCGCGCCCACCTTGGTGGCAGCCAGTTCGCCGTTCTTGAACAGCATCAGCGTGGGGATGCCGCGGATGCCGAACTTCGCGGGGATTTCGCGGTTTTCGTCGACATTCATCTTGGCGATGGTGACCTTGCCCTGGTAGGTGCCGGCGACTTCGTCGAGGATGGGGGCGATCATCTTGCAGGGACCGCACCACTCCGCCCAGTAGTCCACCAGCACCGTGGTGCCGGCTTGCAGCACTTCGGCTTCGAACGAGGCGTCGGAGAGATGTTTGATGAGGGCGCTTGCCATGGATTTTTCCTTGGTGTGTTGGCTGAATGGGGCGAAGGTTCGCTACTGGTTTCGATTGTGACAGAAACACATCTCCAGTCGGGGCGTGTGGGCGACACTTGGTGCTATGACTGTCATAGCGTAAAACGATGAGAATACGAATGTGGCGAAGCGCCGCGTGAACGCGCGCGCCGCCGATTTGTCTTAACGAGGAAAACCTGAATGACTGAAGTCCCCACCCACCGTGCGCCACTGGACTGCGAGGTCGCCATTGTCGGTGGCGGGCCGGCCGGACTGATGGCCGCCCAGCGCCTGGCGCAAGCGGGCGTCAGCGTGCATCTGTTTGACGCCATGCCTTCGGTGGGGCGCAAATTCCTGCTGGCCGGCAAGGGCGGGTTGAACCTGACCCACTCCGAGCCTGCTGAGGCGTTTGCCGGGCGCTTTGGCGCGCGCCGCGCGCAGATCGAGCCCATGCTTGCGGACTTTGGCGCCGAGCAGGTCAAGACCTGGGCCGCGGGTCTGGGCGTGGAAACCTTTGTTGGCACGTCGGGCCGTGTATTCCCGGTGGGAATGAAAGCCGCGCCGCTGCTGCGCGCCTGGCTGGTGCAGCTGCGCGGCCTGGGCGTGCAGTTCCATACGCGCCACCGCTGGCTGGGCTGGGATGCCGAAGGCGCGCTGCGCTTTGCCACGCCCGCCGGCGAACAGC
>JBBKVU010000460.1:0-5540 GCA_037968595.1 Comamonas sp. | reverse complement strand
GGCAGCCACCGTGGGCGCCGTGAGGCGGGCCGAGGAGCGGCCGCCGCCGCGGGGGTCGCGGATGCCGTACTTGTGCCAGTAGGTGTAGTCGGCATGGCCGGGGCGAAAGCTCTCGGAGATGTTTGCGTAGTCCTTGCTGCGCTGGTCCGTATTGCGTATCAGCAGCGCGATCGGCGTGCCCGTGGTCTTGCCTTCGTAGACGCCCGAGAGGATCTCCACCACGTCGGCTTCCTGGCGCTGGGTCACATGGCGGCTGGTGCCGGGGCGCCGGCGGTCCAGGTCATGCTGGATGATGGCTTCGGTCAACGGCATGCCCGGAGGACAGCCATCGATCACGCAGCCAATGGCCGGGCCGTGGGATTCACCAAAGTTGGTGACGCTGAAAAGGGTTCCGAAAGTATTGCCGCTCATGGCGCGCGATTATGCCGGTGTATGAAGTGCTTGGCACCTGAGCAACAGATTGATACGATTTACCCTGATCCGCACCGCGGTCTCCAAGGCCTGTTCACCATGAGGAGCCCCGCCATCCCATGCAAACTGCCAGCCATACGCCTCCCACGCCAGCGCCTGCCGCCAGGGACCTGACACTGCCTGCCTCGCTGCCTACGCTGGAGCGGGCGCTGGACCTCAGCGACTGCGCCATCGTGGTCACGGACGAGCAGCGCCGCATCGTCTACGCCAATGCCGGCTTCGAGCGGCTGTTCGGCTATGCGCTGGCCGAGGCGCGCGGCCACAGGCCCAGCGAACTGCTGCTGCGCAAGCCTTTTTCCTGGAATGCGCTGGCGCATATCGAGGACCAGATCGCACGCGACGGCCAGTTCACCGGCGAGGCGCTGGGCTACCACCGCAATGGCGATCCGATCTGGGTGGCGCTGGTCGTCAATCTGTGTCCGGCCACCCTGCCCCTGCCCGAGCGTGCACCGGGTGCACCCGCGCCCGGCTGCGCCGTGGTCACGTTCACCGACCTCACACCAACCAAGCACCACGAGGCGCTGCAAGGCCGGGTGCTCGAGGCCATGGTGCGCGAGGAAGCGCTGCCCCAGTTGATGGCGCTGATCTGCGAGGAAGTCGAGCGCATGGCGCCCGATGTCATTGCCACGGTGCTGCGCGTCGATGCCGAGGGCCGCTTGCGCGCCCTGGCGGCGCCCTCGCTGCCCCAGGTGCTGTGCGATGCCGTCGAGGGGCTGGCGATAGGCCCGCAGGTCGGCTCCTGCGGCACGGCGGCCTACCTGGGTGAGCCGGTGATCGTCACCGACATCGCCACCGATCCGCTCTGGCGCGATTACCACGCGCTGTTCATGCCAGAGGGCATACGCGCCTGCTGGTCCAGCCCGATCAAGAACCATGAGGGTCAGGTAGTCGGCACCTTTGCCTTCTACTTTCGCGAGCCGCGCGGCCCGAGCAATCTTCATCTGCGCCTGGTCGAAGTCTGCCTGCACCTGTGCACGCTGGCCATGGCGCGCGATCTGGCGCACAGCCGCATCCACCAGCTGGCCTATTACGACACGCTCACGCAGTTGCCCAACCGCAGGCTGTTCAACGACTTCGCGCAGTGCGCGCTGTCGGCGCCGCGCCCATCACCGACGCAGGCGCAGGCCGCGCTGCTGTTCATCGATCTCGACCGTTTCAAGTTGGTCAACGACAGCCAGGGCCATGCCGCGGGCGACGCCTTGCTGTGCGAGACCGCCAACCGCCTGCGCGCGCAACTGGGGCCCGGCGATATCGCGGGCCGGCTGTCGAGCGACGAGTTCGTGCTGCTGCTGCCAGGCGCGGGCGGCGAGCAGGCCATTGCCACGGCACAGCGGCTGCTCGACAGCATCTCGCGGCCTTTTGTCCATCAGGGCATGCAGCATCTGCCCCAGGCAAGCATAGGCATAGCGCTCTATCCCGAGGACGGCAGCGACATTCTCACGCTGCTGAACCACGCCGACCAGGCAATGCATGCCGCGAAAAAGCAGCCCACGCTGCACTGGAGCCGCTTTCGCCCCGAACTGAGCGTGCAGGCCCAGGAGCGCATGGCAATGGAGCGTGACCTGCGCCAGGCCATTGCCCGCCAGCAGCTGCACCTGCATTTCCAGCCGCAGGTGCTGGGGCGCTCCACGCACCGCCTGCATGGCGTCGAAGCGCTGGCGCGCTGGAACCATCCGCAATGGGGCCCGGTCTCGCCGGCGCGCTTCATTGCCGTGGCCGAAGACGCAGGGCTGATCCAAGCGCTCACCCAATGGCTGCTTGACGCCGCCTGCGCGCAGATGGCGCTGTGGCGCGCCGCGCGCCTGCCGGTGCCGCAGCTGGCAATCAACCTGTCGGCGCACAATTTCCACGACCCGCAGCTGGCCGATCAGGTGAGTGCCGCGCTGGCGCGTCACGGCCTGCAGCCCAGGGACCTGATGCTGGAGATCACCGAAAGCGTGATGATGGATGCGAGCGCCGCGACCACGGCCAACCTGCATGCGCTGCATGCGCGCGGCCTGCAGCTGTCGCTGGACGATTTCGGCACCGGGTATTCAAGCCTCAGCCACCTGCACCGGCTGCCATTCAGCGAGCTCAAGCTCGATCAGAGCTTTGTGCAGGATCTGCAAAGCAGCGACTCGGCCACGGCGCTCACGCGCTCGGTGCTGAGCATTGCGCGCAGCCTCGACATGAAGGTCGTCGCCGAAGGCGTGGAAACGCGCGAGCAGTGCGAATGGCTGCAAGGCCATGACTGCGCGGTGATGCAGGGCTATCTGTTTTGCCGGCCCATGGCGGCGGCGCAGCTGGAGGAATGGCTGGCGGCGCAGTAGCCGGCTCGGCGCGGGCCGGCTGTGCGCAGAACGCACCTCGACGGGCTCTCAAGAAACAGGTTTTTCACCAGGTAAATCAACCAATAGCGATGGCTGATTCTTGGCAACAGCGGTGTCAAGCAGATTGGCGCCGCTCGCCCTGAGCCTGTCGAAGGGCGTTTGTGCGCGCTATCCATGTGCCGCACAAACAGCATGGCTATTGCCCTAGGCCCTAGGCCCTAGGCCCTGCGCTCATCCTTCGACAGGCTCAGGACGAACGGGAGGGGGGCTTCGCCCCCATCCTTATTCCGCGCCCTGGCGCTCGCCTTCGGGCCAGTCGCGGATATAGGCCTTGAGCATGCGGTTCTCGAAGTTCTGGCTGTCGACCACGGCCTTGGCGACGTCATAGAAGCTGATCACGCCCATCAGCATGCGCTTGTCCATGACCGGCATGTAGCGCGCGTGGCGGTCGAGCATCATGCGCCGCACCTCGTCCATTTCGGTTTCCAGCGTGCAGGTCAGCGGCGCGTCGTCCATGGCCGAGCGCACCAGCATGCCGCCGCCGGCATTCTTCACCAGCGCCTGGATCACTTCACGGAAGGTGAGCATGCCCACCACGTCCGAGTGTTCCATCACGACCAGCGAGCCTATGTCTTTCTCGGCCATGGTTTCGACGGCGCGGCTCAGGGGCTCATCGGGGGAAATGGCGTACAAGGTGTTGCCCTTGACGCGCAGGATGTCGCGAACTTTCATGTTTTGTCTCCGGCGTCTCCAACTGGAGATTGATCTTAGCCGACAAACCAGCCTCCTATGCCGGCGGCGCAGCTTTTCAAGCGTCGGCGCCGAGGTCGCGCAGGTGCGCGGCCGGGCTGGCCTGCCCATGCATAATCGTTGGCCCAGGGCTCCCTCCGGGGGCACCATTGCGACTGAACCATATTCTGGAGACAAGATGCCCGGTTACTCTGACCCCGGCTTCGATACGCTGAGCCTGCATGCCGGGACCCAGCCCGACCCCGTGACCGGCGCGCGCGCCGTGCCCATCCACCTCACGACCTCGTTCGTGTTCGAGTCCAGCGACCATGCGGCCTCGCTGTTCAACCTCGAGCGTCCCGGCCATGTCTACAGCCGCATCAGCAACCCGACAAATGCCGTGCTCGAGCAGCGCGTGTCGGCGCTCGAAGGCGGCGTGGGCGCGATTGCCGTGGCCAGCGGCCAGGCGGCGCTGCATCTGTCGGTCGCGACGCTAATGGGCGCGGGCAGCCATATCGTCGCCAGCACGGCGCTGTACGGCGGCAGCCAGAACCTGCTGCACTACACGCTGGCGCGCTTCGGCATAGAGACCACCTTCGTCAAGCCCGGCGACATCGACGGCTGGAAGGCCGCGGTGCGCCCCAACACCAAGCTGTTCTTCGGCGAGACCGTGGGCAACCCGGGCCTGGACGTGCTCGACATTCCCACCGTGTCGCAGATCGCGCACGAGGCCGGCGTGCCGCTGCTGGTCGACTCCACCCTGACCTCGCCCTGGCTGATGAAGCCCCTTTCGCTGGGCGCGGACATCGTCTACCACTCGGCCACCAAGTTCCTCTCGGGCCACGGCACGGTGATCGGCGGCGTGATCGTCGACGGCGGCAGCTTCGACTGGGAGCGCTCGGGCAAATTCCCCGAACTGAGCGCGCCCTACGACGGCTTCCACAACATGGTGTTCACCGAGGAAAGCAGCGTCGGCGCCTTCCTGCTGCGCGCGCGCCGCGAAGGCCTGCGCGACTTCGGTGCCTGCATGAGCCCGCACACCGCCTGGCTGATACTGCAGGGCATTGAAACCCTGCCGCTGCGCATGGAGCGCCACATGCGCAACACCGTCAAGGTGGTCGAGTTCCTGGCCAGCCACCCCATGGTCAGCCGCGTCGGCCACCCGATGCTGGAAAGCCATCCCAGCCATGCGCTGGCCAAGAAGCTGCTGCCGCGCGGCGCGGGTTCGGTGTTCAGCTTCGACATCGCGGGCAACCGCAACCAGGGCAAGAAGTTCATCGAGACGCTGAAGGTCTTCAGCCACCTGGCCAACGTCGGCGACTGCCGCTCGCTGGTGATCCACCCGGCGAGCACCACCCACTTCCGCATGGACGACGCGGCGCTTGCCGGCGCGGGCATCAGCCAGGGCACGATTCGACTGTCGATAGGCCTCGAAGACGCCGACGACCTGATTGACGATCTCAAGCGCGCGCTCAAGGCCGCGGAAAAAGCGGCCTAGGAGGCGGAGAAAGCACCATGAACATCGAAGTCAACGGCCACTCCATTTACGCCTATACCGGCGGCAAGGCGCTGCGCCCCGAACTGCCCACGGCCATCCTGATCCACGGCGTGCTGTGCGACCACAGCGTCTGGGCGCTGCAAAGCCGCTATCTGGCCAATCATGGCTGGAACGTGCTGGCCATAGACCTGCCCGGCCATTGCCGCAGCGCCGGCCCGGCGCCCGAAAGCGTGGAGCAAGCCGCGCGTTTCATCGCCGATCTGATGGATGCCGCGGGGCTGGAAAAAGCCGCGCTCGTAGGCCACAGCTGGGGCAGCCTGATCGCGCTGCAGGCCGCGGCCGACCTGGGTGCGCGCGTGAGCCACCTGGCGCTGGTGGGCACAGCGCACCCGATGAAGGTTTCGCCGGCGCTGCTGGAATCGGCGCTCAACACGCCAGAGCAGGCCATCCAGCTGGTCAACACCTTCTCGCGCGCCACGCTGGCGCCGCCCGGCGGCGCGGGCAGCTGGGTGTTTGGCGCGGGCGTGGCCCTG
>JBBKVU010000459.1:0-4070 GCA_037968595.1 Comamonas sp. | reverse complement strand
GCGCACGGGCGACCAGTCGGGCATGGCCGGGGGCAGGGCGGCTTCGTCGAACTGCGCGAAATCGCCGGCGGCGTAGACCACCTTGCCGCCGACCATGGTCAGCAGCGCCGAAGTGTCGGCAATGTCGGATTCGGGGCAGGCAAAGAAGTCGCGGTCGGGAACCACCAGGTCGGCCAGTTGGCCGGCTTCGATGCGGCCCTTCTTGCCTTCTTCATTGGAGAACCAGGTGACGTTCTCGGTCCACATGCGCAGCGCCTGTTCGCGGTCCAGGCAGTTGCGCTGGGGCGTGAGCTGCAGGCCGCCCACGGTGCGGCCGGTGACCAGCCACGACAGCGAGACCCAGGGGTTGTAGCTGGCGACGCGCGTGGCGTCGGTGCCGGCCGAAGTCTTGACGCCCATCTCCAGCATGCGCTTGACGGGCGGCGTGGCCTCGGCGGCGCGCGCGCCGTATTGCTCGACGAAGTATTCGCCCTGGTAGGCCATGCGGTGCTGCACGGCAACGCCGCCGCCCAGCGCCGCGACGCGTTCTATGGAGCGCTCGGAAATCGTCTCGGCATGGTCGAAGAACCAGTTCAGGCCGGCGAGCGGAGTGTCCTGGTTGACCTTCTCGAACACGTCGAGCGCGCGGCTGATGGTTTCGTCATAGGTCGCGTGCATGCGCCAGGGCCAGCGGTTCTGCGCCAGCACGCGCACCACTTCCTCGAGCTCGCCTTCCATGCCGGCCTCGAGCTCGGGGCGCGGCTGGCGGAAGTCCTCGAAGTCGGCGGCCGAGAACACCAGCATTTCACCCGCGCCGTTGTGGCGGAAATAGTCGTCGCCCTGCTTGTATTGTGAGGTCGCGGTCCAGTTGAGGAAGTCTTGCTTTTCCTGCTTGGGCTTTTGCGTGAACAGGTTGTAGGCCAGGCGGATGGTGAGCTGGTCGGCTGCGGCCAATTCCTCGATCACCGCGTAGTCATCGGGATAGTTCTGGAAGCCGCCGCCGGCATCGATGGCACCGGTCACGCCCAGGCGGTTGAGTTCGCGCATGAAGTGGCGCGTGGAGTTGAGCTGGTATTCACGCGGCAACTTGGGGCCCAGGGCCAGCGTCGCGTAGAGGATGGCGGCGTTGGGCTTGGCCAGCAGCAGCCCCGTGGGGTTGCCCGCGCTGTCGCGCAGGATTTCGCCGCCATGGGGCGCGGGCGTGTCGCGGGTATAGCCTACGGCGCGCAACGCCGCGCCATTGAGCAGCGCGCGATCATAGAGATGCAGGATGAACACCGGCGTGTCGGGCGCGGCGGCGTTGAGCTCCTCCAGCGTGGGCAGGCGCTTTTCAATGAACTGGTGCTCGGTGAAGCCCCCGACCACGCGCACCCACTGCGGCGCGGGCGTGATGTCCACTTGTGCGCGCAGCATGGCCATTGCATCGGCCAGGCTGCGCACGCCGTCCCAGCGCAGTTCCATGTTGAAGTTCAGGCCGCCGCGAATGATGTGCAGATGGTTGTCGATCAGACCGGGCAGGGCGCTGCGGCCCTGCAGGTCGATGCGGCGTGTGCCCGCGCCGGCCAGCGCCAGCACTTCGGCATTGCTGCCCACATGGACAAAGCGTGCGTCGGTGATGGCCACGGCCTGGGCCGTGGGGTTGGCGCGGTCCAGCGTGGTGAAGCGGCCGTTGAAGAGAACGAGGTCGGGCGAGGAGGGCAAGGGCATGGTGTGTCCTGGAATGCGGGGCGCACGCACCCCATTGGTCTTCGGCAAACGCCCCTAGCGTAATGCCCCGGGGCGTGTCCCATCAGCCTTCGTGGGCGTTGAACATGCTCTTGGCGTAGTTGATGCCTATGCCGTAGGCGCCGCCGAACTTCTTGGCAATGCCGGTCGTCATCTCGTAGGAGTCGGTGCGCGCCCAGTCGCGCTGCAGCTCCAGCAGATATTGCAGCGAGGTGATGGGGCGGGCGCCGGCCTGCACCATGCGGTCCATGGCGCGCTCATGGGCTTCGGTCGAGACATCGCCGCAGGCGTCGGCAATCACATAGACCTCGAAACCCTGGTCCAGCGCCGACAGCGCGGGGCCGACGATGCAGACGCTGGTCCACAGACCGGCCAGCACGATGCGCGGCTTGGCGATCTCGTTGACGCGGCGGATCACGGCCTCGTCCTCCCAGGTGTTCATCGAGGTGCGGTCCAGCAGCGCCTGGCCTGGGAAGGGCGCGGTCACTTCCTCGAACATCGGGCCGCTGAAGCTCTTCTCGGCCACCGTGGTCAGGATGGTCGAGACGCCGAAGCCAGCGGCGGCATGCGAGACCAGCGCGGCGTTGTTGCGCAGCGTCACGGCGTCTATCGAATGCGTGGCAAACGCCATCTGCGACTGGAAGTCGATCATCACCAGCGTGTGGTCGTTGGCGTTGAGCAGCGTGGCGCCGGGCTTGGCGACTGCAACGGGTTGGGCGACGGCGGTGTTGGCGTTGGCGTTGGTCATGGTGATATCTCCGAAACTGAATGAATTGAATGAATTGAATGAAGGCGTGAAAACGCGGGCTTACATGCCGGGCAGCTCGTTGGGACGCAGGTCAAAGACCAGCACTTCGGCGTTTTCGCCCTGGTCAAAGCGCAGCGAGCCGGCGTTGCGAATGCGCGCGCCATCGCCTTCGGCCAGGCGTTCGCCGTTGACTGCCACGCTACCCTGGGCCACATGCACATAGACATGGCGGTTGGCGGCGACTTCTAGCGTCGCGGCTTCATCGCCGTTGAACAGGCCGGCATAGACCCGGGCGTCCTGGCGCACCGCCAGCGCGCCTTGCTCGCCCTGGGGCGCGATGATCAGGCGCAGGCGGCCGCGCTTTTCGGCTTGCTCGAAGTGCACCTGCTGGTAGCGGGGCTCGGCGCCGCGTTCGTTGGGCACGATCCAGATCTGCAGGAAGTGCACCGGTGCTTCGGCCGAGTGGTTGAACTCGCTGTGCTGCACGCCGCTGCCGGCGCTCATCATCTGCACGTCGCCGGGACGGATCACCGAGCCGGTGCCCATCGAGTCCTTGTGCGCCAGCTCGCCTTCAAGCACATAGGAGAAGATTTCCATGTCGCGGTGGCCGTGGGTGCCGAAGCCCTGGGCGGCGGCAACGCGGTCGTCGTTGATCACCAGCAGGTCGGAAAAGCCTTGCTGGTTGGCATCACGGTAGCTGCCGAACGAGAAGGTGTGGCGCGATTGCAGCCAGCCATGGTTGGCGCGGCCGCGGTGGTCAGCTTTGCGAATGTCGATCATGATGTGGTCCCTTTCGTTCGATGAATTTGATGCAAGGTTTTCAGTGTTTTGCTGCGTTCCTTGCTGCGATGAATGTAGTTTCTCGCTTTTGGCTGGGCTTCAGGTTGAAGGTTTTGGCGATTCATCATCGATAATTTCGAACATGGAATTTCAGGAATTTTCACCATGCTCAAACTGTCGCTGGAAGCCATAGAAATCGTCGACGCCATTGCCCGCCATGGCTCGTTTGCCGCCGCCGCCGAGCGCCTGTACAAAGTGCCGTCGACCATCTCCTATGCGGTCTCCAAGCTCGAAGACCAGCTGGGGCTGGCGCTGTTCGTGCGCAATGGACCGCGCGTGAGCCTCACGCCCGCGGGCCAGGAAATGCTCAAGGAAGGGCGTTGGCTGCTGGCCGCGGCGCGCCAGCTCGAGTCGCGCATGCGGCAGATCTCCACGGGTTTCGAGGCCGAGCTGCGGCTGGTGCATGACTCGCTGATTCCCACCAGTGCGTTCAATCCCGACATCTGCGCTTTCGAGGACCTGAACTGCGGCACGCGCCTGCGCGTAGGCAGCGAGGCCATGACCGGCACCTGGGAAATGCTGCGCGAAGGCCGGGCCGATCTGATCATTGCCGCGGGCGAAGGCCCTCCCGGCGGCGGCTACAAGGCGGTGGCCGTGGGCAGCCTGGAGTTCGTGTTCTGCGTCACGCCCACGCACCCGCTGGCGAAGCTGCAGCGCCCGCTGGTGCGCGACGATCTGCTGGAGCACACGGCCATCGTCGTGGGCGACGGTGCGCGCGCCTCGGCCGACCGCACCGTGGGCCTGCATGCTGGGCACGGTGATGCGCCGCTGGCCCATC
>JBBKVU010000458.1:0-6934 GCA_037968595.1 Comamonas sp. | reverse complement strand
AGGCGCTAGTAGCGCTGCTTTTTGTAGCGTTTTACCCAGGCCCACCAGTTCGCGCGGGCGCACCTGGCGCAGCGCGATGCGCGCGGTGATGCGCTCCACATCGCTCACGCCCTTGAGTTCGGCGCGCAGCATCTGCCACGGCGCGGCGCCCGATCCCTGGCTGCCGCGCAGCACTTCGGTGGCTTCAAGGCGCTCGCGCGCGGCGCTGCGGTCGCGTCTGGGCTCGAGCATCCAGCTCTTGAGCAGGCGGCTGCCCATGCCGGTCTGGCAGGTGTCGAGCAGCGAGAACAGGGTAGGGCTGTCTTCGCCGCGCAGCGTCTTGAGCAGCTCGAGGTTGCGGCGCGTGGCCGGCGGCAGGTCGATCAGCTCATCGTTGCGCTGCACCTGCACGCTGTGCAGGTGACTCAGCGTGCGGCCCTGGGTGTGCTCGGCATAGGACAGCAGGGCGGCCGAGGCCGCATGCGCCAGGCCCAGTCCTTCGGCATTCCAGGCCAGCAGGCTGGCTGCGCCCAATTGCTCGAGCAGCTTGCGCTCGCCCAGCGCCTGGTCAAACTGCCAGTCGGGCCGCGGGCTCAGCGGGCAGGCCAGGCTGCCGCTCTGGCGCAGGCCCTGGAGCTGCTTCTCGAAGCGCTCGGTCACACCGGCGCTGTAGATCACTTCGCTGGGCGCGATGCGCACCAGCCAGTCGCCGAGCTCCTCGGGCGTGCATTCGGCCAGGTGGACCCGGCCCTGGGTCACGCTGAGCCAGGCCAGGCCGCAGCGGTTGCGCGCGCCGGCATGCACGGCCAGCAGCATGGCTTCGCTCTTGTCGGACAGCAGTGCCGCATCGGTCAGCGTGCCCGGCGTGACGACGCGCACCACCTTGCGCTCGACCGGCCCCTTGCTGGCCCCGACTTCGCCGACCTGCTCGCAAATGGCCACCGACTCGCCCATCTTGATCAGCCGCGCGAGGTAGTTCTCCAGCGCGTGGAAAGGCACGCCGCACATGGGAATCGGCTGGCCGCCCGACTGGCCGCGCTGCGTCAGCGTGATGTCGAGCAGCCGCGTGGCCTTTTCGGCATCGGCGTAGAACAACTCGTAGAAGTCGCCCATGCGGTAGAACACC
The DNA here is from genome assembly GCA_037968595.1 of Comamonas sp. Taxonomy (GTDB): domain Bacteria; phylum Pseudomonadota; class Gammaproteobacteria; order Burkholderiales; family Burkholderiaceae_C; genus Comamonas. The sequence goes on along the minus strand of JBBKVU010000458.1, from coordinate 5,829 downwards.
AGCGTGTCGGGGTATCCGGCCTTGAGGCCCAGGTACTGCTGCATCATGGGCGTGTGGGCGGAAAGCGGCGTGCTGGCCAGCCCGTGGTCGGCTTCGGTATTCTCGATAATCACTTTTGAATCAATAACTTAGGTTGGCTGCTGGAATCGGGGGCAGCCCGGAGATTGCCACGGGCTCAGAGACATTTTTGGGCCTGCGGCGTAGGTTCTGGCGTAGGTTTTTCCTCTGCGCAGCAGCGTGAACGCAGTCGCAGGGCAAACGCAAATGGGTTTCGCCGTGCGGCAGGTCCACCCGCCTGGAGCGGGGAATACATTATTGTCGATGAAGCCGCGCCGCCGCGCCCGGCCACCAGTGCCACACCCCGGGCGTGGACTTATTCCCGCGGAGCAGCAGCAGCTGGCGCATTGCGCTGCTGTTTGGTAGGTGATTTAAATGAGAATACGTCTCAGTTGATATACACTGCGGCCTGGCTCCGGCGGCGTCTCCCGGATGGGACGGCGCAAGGGCCCATCCGCCGTACGATGGCCCGCTGCGTGGGTCGGTTCTGCGGCATTCCTTTTCCCCGCGGCACGCGTGCCGCACCGCACCCTGCCGAGGCCGACCATGCACCTTGCCGCGCACGAAATCCCGCAACTGATCAACGAGTACCACGCATTGATGCACCACTTCGGCAAGACGCAGCTGCGCTGCGACGCGCTGGTGCGCTCCCAGGCCGCGGAAATCGAACGCCTGCAAAGCGAAGCCATGCGCCTGCGCGCGGCGGTGATCGTGCGCGATACCGCGCTGGCCTGGGAGCGCGCGCGGCGCATGGACGCGGTACGCATCGTCATGCAGAACATGGCGCGCGAGCGCCTGCAATGGCAGTTGCAAGGCCGGCAGGCGCAGGGCGGGCAGGGGGCTTTGCAGGCTGCGGTCATCGATGCACCCGCCGACGACCTCACCGACCTTGAAGGCAGCTTCGAAGCCGCCGACCTGGTGATCTGCCAGACCGGGTGCCTGAGCCATGGCGCCTACTGGCGCGTGCAGGACCATTGCCGGCGCACGGGCAAGACCTGTGTGCTGGTCGAGCAATCGGCGGTCGCGCAGATTGCGGGCTTCGAGCCGACATCGCCGTCCGAAAGCGCGATTGAATGGCTGGCGGCGCCCGCGTCCTGAGGCCCGCCGCGCGCTTGCTGCAAGGCGTCTTGCCTGTTTTTCAGGGCTAACCCGTGCCAGGGTTGTTAGTATCTGCCAGCGGAACTGCGCGGCGATGTCACCACATCCTCTGCAGTCCGGGCAGAAAACGGGTGCTACAAGCCCGTCTGCCGATTGGCGGATAACAACGAAATGCTGGATCGTGGCGGCCATAAGCCGGTCGCGATGCACAGAGGCAAGAGGGCTGGCATGCAGGATCAGAGTGAAAGAACACAGGCGCTGGCGGCTTGGCGCCAGGGTCTGAATGCCATGGCGGGGTGGCTCCCGGGAGGGCCTGCGCCCCGGCGCGAAGGCTCGCGCCTGCGCGACCTGCTGGGCCTTGCGCTCGCGGCAGGCGTAGGCGCACTGCTCGCGGTGCAGGCGGTGACGTTGTGGCGCCTGGACGACCGTGCGCAGCAGCGCGAGCGCATTCTCGATGAAACCCGGCAGGCCCTGCTGGCGCAGACGCTGCAAAGCGCCACGCTGTCGGGCGCGGTCGCGGTCGGTCTGGCCGACCCGGCAATTAAGGATCTGGCGCGCGGTCTCGATGTGCCGCCCGAGGTGGTGCAGCTGCATTTCGCGCAACTGCGCATGCGCCTGCCGGTGCTCAGCGTGCACGTGATGGACCGCGATGGCCGCAGCATGGCCCAGGACGACAGCGAACGCGTTTCGCCGGGACGGCTGCAGGCTTTCCTGCCGTATTTCCGCCAGGCGATGCAGGGCCGCGCCAGCGTGTTTGCCGCGCTGGAGGCAGGCACGCTGACGCGCAATCTGTTCTATGTCGCGCCCGTGCGTTCCGGCGAGAGCGTGGACTCGCCGGTGCTGGGCGTGGTGGTGCTCAAGACCGACGCCGCCGCGCTGGACGCGGTGCTCAATCGCAACGACCTGACCACCTTGCTGCTGGACCCGCATGGCGTGGCGTTTTCTTCCACGCGGCCCGACTGGCGCTATGCGATGACGGCGCCGCTGACCCAGCAGCGCATCGACGCCGTGCGCCAGAGCGGGCTGTTCGGCGGACATTTCGACAATGGCGTGGCCTCGGCGCTGCCGTTTGCCGCAGACAGCGTCGAAGTGCGCGTCGATGGCGCACGCCATGTGGTGGACCGGCGTGCGCTCAACTGGAACGACCCCGAAGGCGCCTGGGAGCTGGTGGCGCTGGACAATGTGAGCGTTCTCATGACCTGGCGCGACCGCTGGTGGGTGGCCTCGGTATCGTTTGCGCTGCTGATGCTGGGCGGCGCACTGGTGCTGCGCCTGCGCACCTTGGGTCAGTGCCTGCGCGCCGTGCAGCAGCGCCACGACATGCTGCGCGAAGCGCTGCGCGTGAGCCCCATGGCGGCGGTGCTGACCGACGCCGATGGACGCATCATCTGGGCCAATTCCCGCTATGAGCAGGAAAGCGGCCACGCACTGGCCGCGCTGCGCGGCAAAAAGCCGTCCATCGTGGCCAGCGGGCAGACGCCGCAGACGACTTATCGCGACCTGTGGTCCACGCTGATGGCGGGTCAGCGTTGGGAAGGACGCTTGGTCAACCGCGACAGCGCGGGCCGGCTGCATGAGGAACTGGTGCAGATCATGCCGGTGTTCGATCGCTGCGGGCGGCGCATTGCGATTGTCGGCTGGCACCAGCGGCTGGGCAGCGTGGCGGCAGTGGCGCCGGCCTTGCCCGCGCCCTGAACGGGCGCCAGACGAAAAAAAGCCGCCCAGCAGGCGGCTTTTTCTTTGCGGCGCAGGAACTCAGGCCTGGTCGTCGGCAGGCGCTGGCGCCGCTTCTTCAGCGGCGGGTTCGCCGTCTTCGGCCAGGGCCTGGCGCACGCCGGCCTTCTCGCCCGCGCCGGCAAACTTGCTGTACTTGCCCAGCATGGTGACCAGGTTGCCATAGACGCGGGGGTTGCCGGCCATGCATTCGCGCTGCTCGAGGAAGTCGGCCTCACCCGTGAAGTTGCCCACCAGGCCACCGGCTTCGGTGATCAGCAGCGAACCCGCGGCGACGTCCCAGATGCTCAGGCCGTTGTGGAAGAAGCCGTCGCTGAAACCGGCGGCGACATAGGCCAGATCCAGTGCGGCCGAGCCCGACTGGCGCACGCCGGCAACGCGCGGCATGACATCGGTGACCATGGCCATGAAGGCCTTGAAGTTGTCGCCCTGGCGGAACGGGAAGCCGGTGCCGATCAGGCAGTCGCGCATCTGGGCGCGCTTGCTCACGCGGATGCGGCGGTCGTTGAGGAAGGCACCGCGGCCGCGCGTGGCGGTGAACAGGTTGTTGCGCGAAGGGTCATAGACCACGGCATGCTCGATCTTGCCCTTGACGGCCAGCGCGATGCTCACGCAGTACACGGGCATGCCGTGGATGAAGTTGGTCGTGCCGTCAAGCGGGTCGATGATCCAGACGAAGTCGGAATCCTTGGCACCGAATTCCTGCCCGCTTTCTTCGGCGAGGATGCCGTGGCCGGGGTAGGCGGTCAGCAGTGTTTCGATGATGGCTTTTTCGGCCGCCTGGTCGGTTTCGGTCACAAAGTCGTTGACCTGCTTTTGTGCGATGCGCACGGATTCCACGTCAAGGGCCGCGCGGTTGATGAGGGCGCCGGCGGCGCGTGCGGCTTTGATAGCCACGTTGAGCATGGGATGCAGGGTAGACGACATAGATTGTGAGCGTTGGCGCCGCGCTGCAAAAAGGCAGCGCAACACGCGGGTAAGAACAGGGGAGGGCCGGCCTCGGCGATGCGGGCGGCGACAATGGCTGGCGATTTTACCCGGCTTGCCCGATTTCTGCTGCGCTTTGTGCTGCAACCTTTGGCAGCTGCCGCCTTTTGCCAACGCTTTTGTGAATGCCATGAAGACCCGATTCGTCCTGATCCAGACCAGCCATGCCGGCAATGTGGGTGCTGCCGCCCGCGCCATGAAGACCATGGGCTTCGACGACCTGGTGCTGGTTGCGCCGCGCTGGGCCAACGTGCTGCGGCGCGAGGAAACCATACAGCGCGCCAGCGGTGCCCTCGATGTGCTGGCCCAGGCGCGCATCGTCGAGACGCTGGACGAGGCGCTCGACGGCATGAGCCACCTGTGCGCCACGGCGATGACACCGCGCGATTTCGGACCGCCCACGCGCGCGCCGCGCCAGCATCTTGAGATGCTGGTCCAGGGCAAGCTGCAGCCGCCGTCCGCCGAACCCGCAACGCCAACAGCCCCCGAGACCGGCGTGGCCTTTCTGTTTGGCTGCGAGCGCTTCGGCATGGCCAACGAGGATGTCTACCGCTGCGATGTCGCGCTGTCGATTCCGTCAAATCCGCAATTCGGCTCGCTCAACCTGGGTGCGGCCATACAGCTGATCGCCTATGAGTGGCGCCAGGCCCTGGGCGGTTTCGCGCTCGAGAACGCCGCGCCCGCGCAGCTGCCCGACCGCGCCGATGCGGGCCAGGTGGGCGGCATGCTCACGCATTGGGAGCAGGCGCTCACACATATCGGCTTCCTTGATCCGGCGGCGCCCAAGAAACTGATGCCGCGGCTGAACCAGCTGTTCAACCGCGCGCAACTGAGCCCCGAGGAAATCCACATCCTGCGCGGTGTCGCCAAAGCCATGCTGCAAAGCACGCCGCCAAACCGCTAGACTGATCGACTCCCCACTAAATTCTCCCCGCGATGCTCGCACGCCTGCGCTCCGATATCCAGTGCATTCTCGACCGTGATCCTGCGGCCCGCAGCACCTGGGAAGTGGTGACCTGTTATCCCGGCCTGCATGCCATCTGGCTGCAGCGGCCCGCGCACTGGTGCTGGACCCATGACCTGCAGTGGCTGGGTCGTTTCATCTCGCACCTGGGCCGCTGGCTCACGGGCATAGAGATCCATCCCGGCGCGGTGATCGGCGAGCGCGTGTTCATCGATCACGGCATGGGCGTGGTGATTGGCGAGACCGCGGTCGTGGGCGACGGCTGCACCATCTACCACGGCGTGACGCTGGGCGGCACTTCGCTGTACAAGGGCGTCAAGCGCCACCCCACGCTGGGCCGCGATGTCGTGGTGAGCGCCGGCGCCAAGGTGCTTGGCGGCTTCGAAGTCGGCGATGGCGCAAAGATCGGCAGCAATGCCGTGGTCATCAAGCCCGTGCCGGCCGGCGCCACGGCCGTGGGGATTCCTGCGCGCATCCTGCCGTCCAAGGCCGGCCAGAGCGCCGATGTCATCGACCATGACGCACCCGCGGCCGCGCCGCGCGCCTTCACGGCCTATGGCGTGACCCAGGAAGACGACCCGATCTCGCAGGCCATGCGTGGCCTGAGCGAAGGCGCTGCCGGCCACGAGCAGCAGATCGCGCTGCTGTGGCAAGCCATAGAGAAGCTCTCGGCCCAGACCAAGACCGACGACTGCGTGCCCTGCGAATCCGAGCGGCCGCAGAAGTTCGAGAAAGACAAGATCGATCAGCTGATGGGCAAGTAGGGGCCGAGAAATTCGACCTGGCCGCTGTCCAGATCGTAGTGCGCGGCGACGACGCGCACCCGGCCTTCGGCCACGCCTTGCGCTATGGATTCGCTGAGCGTGGCAATGGCCTGGGCCGTGCGGCGCGCGTTTTCGCGCACCGCGTTGTCGAGAAAATCCCCGGGCTGGCCCAGCACCGCGCGCGCCGCGGGCATGATGGCTTCGACCAGCTGCCCGATGTAGCCG
>JBBKVU010000457.1:0-2517 GCA_037968595.1 Comamonas sp. | reverse complement strand
TGATGGGGGGGCGCAGCCCCCCATTTGTCAGCCCCGCCTCAGGTCCCGCCGACGTAAGGGTTGCTCAGCCGTTCGCGCCCCAGCGTGCTTTCGGGACCATGTCCCGGAATGAACACCGTGGCGCCGCCCATGGGCCAAAGCCTTTCGGTGATGCTTGCCACCAGTTGCTCGTGGTTGCCCTGGGGAAAGTCGGTGCGGCCTATGCTGCCCGCGAAAATCACATCGCCGACAAACACGCGCTCGATCTGCGGCGCGTGAAACACCACATGGCCTGGCGTATGGCCGGGGCAGTGGCGCACGGCCAGCGTTTCCCGGCCGATCTGCACGCTGTCGCCGTCATGCAGCCAGCGCGTGGGCGTGAAGCTCTGCGCGGGCGGAAAGCCGAACATCGCGCTTTGCTGCGGCAGACCGTCAATCCAGAACTGATCGCCTTCGTGCGGGCCGATGATGGGCAGGGCATGCGACTGCGCAAGCTCGCCCGCGCCGCCCGCATGGTCGATATGCGCATGCGTGAGCCAGATCGCGCGCAGCGTCAGGCCCAGGCGCTCGACTTCGGCCAGGATGACGGGCAGGTCGCCGCCCGGGTCGATGACGGCCGCGTCGCGGCTTTCGCTGCACCAGACCAGCGAGCAGTTCTGCTGGAAGGCGGTGACGGGAATGGTGAGGTATTCAAGCATGGGGTGTGGAAGCGCAAAGCATGTTCTTGCCGGCCATTGTCGGCGAAGTGCCGCGGCGCGCGCTGCGGGCGCGACACGCGGTACATTGCGGGCGGGTGCCGCGCGGCGCTGATGCCGGCGCGCGCCCCCCTTTCCCACAACCGACGGGTGCCACCTTGCCATCGATGACCCTCAAGCAGCTAGAAGCGTTCTATTGGGCCGCCCAGCTGGGCAGCTTCAGCATTGCCGCGACGCGCCTGCACGTGACCCAGTCGTCGCTTTCCAAGCGCATCGTCGAGCTGGAGGAAGCGGTGGGAGCGCCGCTGTTCGACCGCTCCAGCCGGCGCGCGCAGCTGACCGAGGCCGGTCAGCGCCAGGTGCTGCTGGCGGGCAAAATATTGCAGTTGAGCGAGCAGTTCCGCAGCGAGGCGCTGGCCTCGTCCAGCCTGGTCGGCGTCTGCAGGTTCGGCGTGAGCGAGCTGGTGTCGCTCACCTGGCTGCCCGATTTCCTGCGGCTCGTGAACCAGGACCATCCGGCGCTGGTGCTCGAGCCCTACGTCGATCTCGCGCGCAACCTGGAGCGCAAGGTGGTGCGCGGCGAGCTCGACTTCGCGATTGCTCCCGGGCCGGGCCAGGGCGGCCAGGCAACGGCCACCGTGGTCGGGCGGGTCGATTTCTCCTGGGCCGCGTCGCCGGCACGTATTCCGGCGCGCACGCTGCTGCACCAGTCGGACCTCGAGGCCCATCCGGTGATCACCATGACCGAAGGCTCGGGCCTGACGCGGGCGATCGAGAGCTGGGCCAACGAGCGCGGCGTCCTGCTGCAGCGCACGCTGGGCTGCAACAGCCTCATGGCCATCGTGGCGCTGGTGCTGGCCGACCTGGGCATCAGTTTCCTGCCCACGCAGTTCATGCAGCCCTGGGTCAGGCAGGGCAGCCTGGTCGCGCTGCAGAGCGAGCCGCCGATTCCCAGCCTGAACTACTGCTTCTTCCAGCGCACCGACGACGCGCGCGCGCTGCTGCCGGCCATGCATGCCTATGTCGTCCAGGCAGCCGATTTCAGCCTGGCCTCAAGGTACATAGAACCAATAGCGCGGCAGTCAAAAAACGAATGAATCGGTAGTCGAATTAATCGCTTGTACGACTGATTTTCGGCAAGCATCATCGGCCTCCTAACTAGAGGAGACAAGCATGATGCGCTTTGGAATGAAGGCGGTGGCGCTGGCCGCCATGGCTGTGGCAGGGCTGTCGCCGGCGCAGGCCGCCTGGCCCGAAGACAAGCCCATCGAGGTGGTCGTGGGGTTTGCGCCGGGCGGCGGCACCGACCTGATGGCGCGCAAGCTGCTGCCCTTTGTCGCCAAGCGCCTGGGCGGCAAGGCGCAGTTCGTGGTCGTCAACAAGCCCGGCGCCGCCGGCGAGATCGCGATGGCCCAGGCAAAGAACGCCAAGGCCGACGGCTATACGCTGGCGGTGGTCAACGTTCCCGGCTTCCTGTTCGTGCCCATGAGCAAGAAGGCGCAGTACGAGGTCCAGGATTTCACCTTGATTGCGCGCGTCGTCGACGACCCGACGGTGATCGTCACGCAGTCCGACGCCGCGCTCCGGACGCTGCCGGCCATTGTCGAGGCGCTGCGCGCCCGGCCGGGCTCGCTGACTTTCGGCCACAACGGCGTGGGCACCAACGGCGAGCTGGCGCTGCAGTTGCTGGCCAAGGACGCGAAAGTGGAGATCAACGCGATTCCCTACAAGGGCACGGCCGCGCAGAAGACCGATGTGCTGGGCAGCCACCTGGCCTTCGGCCTGGTCAGCGCCGGCGAGATTCCCGAGCTGCACGGCAGCGGCACGGGCGCGCTCAGGGCCG
>JBBKVU010000456.1:0-3957 GCA_037968595.1 Comamonas sp. | reverse complement strand
GCTCGATGAACCCACCAGCGACCTCGACCTGCGCCACCAGCTGACGACGCTGCAGACCGTGCACGAACTGTCGCGCCAGCGCGGCGTGGGCGCGGTGATTGCCATCCACGACCTGGCGCTGGCCGCGCGCTTTTGCGACCGGCTGCTGATGCTGCGCGCCGGCGCCGTGCTTGCCGCGGGAACGCCGCAGCAGGTGCTCACTCCCGCCAACGTGCTAGCCCTGTTTGGCGTGGATGCACGCATAGGCAGCGATGGCGGCCTGCCCTATGTCATACCGATTCCTGTCCCGACCAGCGAAAGCGAAGCCCCATGAACACTCCGTCACCGCGGCGCGCCGCGATTCTGCTGGCCAAGGCATCGATCACGGGTGCGTCCGAACGCGAGATGGCGCAACTCGCCCAGCGTACCCAGGCCGCGCTGGCCGAGCGTTTCAGCACAGTCGTCCATGCGTTCAGCGAACAAGGCAGCCCCAGCCTGCGTGAAACGCTGGATCTGTTGACCGCGGAAAAGGCCGACGAAATCACCATCGTGCCGCTGCTGCTGCCCATGGAGCCGGGCTTTCGCAGCTGGATCACGGGCGCGGTGCAACGCTGGCGGCGCGGCGCCCAAGGCGCGCTGCCAGCGGTGCACCTGAGCACTCCGCCGGGCGACAGCCTGGCCATCGATGCGCTGGTGCAAGGCCTGCTGCAGCAGACCCCGGTTGCTGTCGATGCGCCCGCGGCCGCCCTGCCCGCAGGCTCGGTGATTCCGCCGCAGCTGCGCCGCGTGCTGGTCTGCCAGGGCGGGCCTTGCAACCATGCGGGAGCGGCCCAGGTCTGGGGCCATCTGCGCAACGAGCAAAAGCGGCTGGACCTGCGCAACGCGGGCGACGGCATGATGAGCGCGCGCACCAGTTGCCTCGGGCCCTGCAACCTCGGGCCCGTGGTGCAGGTGTTTCCCGAAGGCACCTGGTACGGCGGCGTGGATGAAGCCGGCGTGGACCGCATCATCGCCGCGCACCTGCTGGGCGGTGAAGTCGTCGCCGATCTGGCCTATGCGCCGCAGCCGGGCAAGCAGCAGCTGCGGTAAGCAGCGGCCTCAGGCAGGCGCGCGGCTGTCAAGAACGGTGAAATGCTCTACATGCGGCGGCTGCGCGAAGAACGGGCCGATGAGCGCGCGCCATTCGGTGAAGGCCGGCGATTCGCGAAAGCCCACCGTGTGGTCTTCAAGCGTTGCCCAGTGCACCGTCAGCACATAGCGGCCCGGCGTCTCGATGCAGGCCAGCACGCTGTGGCCGCCGTAGCCCTTGGCTTTCGACAGCACGCTCGCCACGGCTTGCTTGAGCACCGGGCCAAAGGCTTCGTGCCTTGCGGGATCGATCTTGAAATCCACCACTTCGACAATCATCGGTATCTCCAATAGAAAGAAAGCTCCGGCCTGAACCGCAGGCCGGGCAGCGCCTTGCACTGTACGGGAAAAATGCAGCGCTGTTGCCTAGGGCGCTGCGGACAGCGCGGCGCGCAGCTGCGCCACTTCCTGCGTGAGATTGCGCGCCGCGGCCGCATCGAAGGCGCTGCGCCCGCGCGCCGTGTGATACAGCGCCGGCCGCGCCTTCAGGAAGGCCTCGAGCACCGCCAGCCGCCCGCGCATGAACAGAGCCTCGGGCACATGGGAGTACTCCCGGCGCACCTGCGCGCAGTACTCCGCATAGCGTTCGGGCGCGGCGCCGAGAATCGACAGATCGATATCGACCATCAGCTTCTCGTCGTCCGTCAGGGGCTGGGCCGCATGCTTGGTGATGTCGATGAGGCGCACAATCGCTTCGATCTGCGCTTGCGGCAGCTGCAGCGGCGCGAGCATTTCGCGCGCCAGAAGCGCGCTCAGGTCCTCGTTGTCGGCGCGCTGCGGGTCGTAGACCAGGTCGTGGAAGAACAGCGCCAGGGCCACGGTGGCCGGCCATTCCTCGCCCCGACTCCATTCCTCCAGCAGCGCCAAGGCTTCGAGCAAATGCTGGGGCGTGTGATAGGCGCGCTGCGGCTCGCTCCAACGCGCGAGCACCTGGGCCAACATCTGGGCCGAAGTTTCTGGCGGCGCTGACCGACAGCTGCGCAGCCAGTAGGACTGCAGCTGGCTGCTTGGCTTCGGCATATCTTCATGGGTCATGCGTCGATTGTGCTGGATGGCACGGCGGCCGTATCCTGGGCACGGCTTTCCCGGCCCGGCCTCACTGACCCGAACAAGGAGCCTCGCATGCATTCGCAACAGATGAACCTCTCCCGCACACGCCGGGGGCTGGCGCGCGCCAGCAGCCGCCTGCTGCTGGCCGCCTGCCTCGCGGGCGCGGCCCTGCTTGGCGCCTGCACCAGCACCCAGCCTCCGGCAGGCGTCGAGGCCGTGAGCCCCTTCGACCTGCAGCGCTACCAGGGCCGCTGGTACGAGATCGCGCGGCTGGATCATTCGTTCGAGCGCGGCCTGAACAATGTGACTGCCACCTATACGCCCCAGACCGACGGCAGCGTGCAGGTGCTCAACCGCGGGTACTCGGCCGAGAAGGGCAAATGGAGCGAAGCCGTTGGCAAGGCCTGGTTCACCGGGGCGCCCACGACCGGCTCGCTCAAGGTGTCGTTCTTTGGCCCGTTCTACGGCGGCTATCACGTGGTCTCGCTGGACAGCGACTACCGCTGGGCCCTGGTGGTGGGTGCCGACCTCGACTACGCCTGGATACTGGCGCGCGAAAAGACCCTGGCTACCGATACGAAGACCGCGCTGCTGTCCCGGGCCAAGGCCCTGGGCATAGACACCGAGGCGCTGATCTGGGTCAGCCACGACCAGCCAGGCCAGCCCTGATATGCGGGGCCCTTGATACCTGCCACGGCCTCAGTTGCAGACCCTGTCCCAGGCCTGCAGTCCCAGCAGTTCGCGCCAGGCCTGGGCGCCGCTGGCGGTGATCGTCAGCGCACGGCTGCCGGTCTTGCGCGTCAGCCAGCCCTGGTTCAGCGCATGCGCGCAGATCAGCGCGCCAAGCCGGCCGGCCAGATGCGACTTGCGTTCGCTCCAGTCCAGGCAGGGACGGCAGTAAGGGCGGCCACGCAGCGGCAGCGACACCGACGCCAGCGGAATGCCCCAGCGCACCAGCGCCTGCGCCGCGCGCTCAGTGACATGCCCGGCGTCGCCGTCAAACACAATCAGCTGATCGGCCTGCAGCCGCTCGGCAATCGCCAGCCCCAGGCGCCCGGCAATGTGGTCGTAGCACATGCGGGCCATGCGCATCGCTTCATCGCGCGGCCCCACCGCGACCGTGCGCGCGGCCGGCAACTGGCCCGCGATCTGCATGATGCCTTCCAGCACCTTGGCAACCTCGGCGCCGACAAGCCGGTGATAGCGATGCCTACCGCGCTGCTCTACGCACATCAGGCCGTACTCGACCATTTGCGCCAGATGGCGGCTGGCGGTCGCGGCTGAGACATTGCCCGCCCTGGCCAACTCGCTGGCGGTCAGCATGCGCCCGTCCATGAGCTGCAGCAGCATTGCGGCACGCGTGGGGTCTCCCATCAGGGAGGCAATTCGGGCGATCTGGTTGGTGTTCATGGTCTGGCCTTTAGCCCGCAAGCCTAAGGCATGCGGCGGACGCCACGCTTGCTCGCACAGCGAAGTATCGAGCGTCAGGCCGGCCATAGCATCGAGCGCATCGCGCCAGCCGCAGCACTTTTTCGCCCCATGCACTCCTCCTCGCACTTCCACGGCAATACCGTCATTCGCGCCGCATTTGTTCTTGCACTGTTTGGCTGGGGCATGGGTTTCTACGGCCCGCCCATCTTCCTGCATGCGGTCATGGCGCGCACCGGATGGTCGCTGACGCTGGTCTCGGCGGCGGTCACCTTCCATTTCCTGTTTGGCGCCGGCGTCGTCGCCTGTCTGCCCGCAATCCACCGCCGGTTTGGAATTCCCGCGACCACCACCATCGGGGCCGTGCTGCTG
>JBBKVU010000455.1:0-4159 GCA_037968595.1 Comamonas sp. | reverse complement strand
ACGACACGCTGCACGCGCTGCTGCTGTCGGCGGCCTTCCAGGCGCGCGAAAGCATTGTGGCGGTGACGCCGTATTTCGTTCCCGATGATGCGCTGCTCGCGGCCTGGACCCTGGCCTGCAGGCGCGGCGTGCGTTTGCGATTGCTTTTGCCGCGACGCTCCAACCACCGGCTGGCCGACTGGGCGCGCGAGCGCGCGCTGCGCCAGCTGGCCCAGGCCGGCGCGGAAATCCATCTGCTGCCGGGCATGCTGCACGCCAAATGCGTGATCGTCGATGGCGAGTGGGCGCTCAGCGGTTCGCTCAATCTCGATGCGCGCAGCCTGTTCCTGAACTACGAGGCCATGACCGCGTTTTACGGCCGGGCCGAGGTGCAGTGGCTGCAGGAGTGGCACGAGGCGCTGCTGGCCGGTGCCGACCCCTATGTCGCGCGCCACCCGTCCTGGCCGCGCGATATCTTTGAAGGCATGGTGCGCACCGTTGCCTTCCAGCTCTGACGCCGCCGGATTTCAGCGCTGGAGTTGCTGCGCGACCTCGATGGTGTTGCTGATGTCCAGCGTCAGCCGCGACAGGCTCGCGGCTTCGCTGGCCAGTCTGCGCCACAGCGTCAGCACGCCCGTCGTCGGGTCTATGCCCAGGGCCGCGCCGCGCAGGTTCTGGCCGACGAAGGCGGCGCAAAGAAGCTCATGGGCTTGTTGCCTGTCGAGTTCGGCGGCCTGGGTATCCAGCGGGACGATGATCACGATATCGTCGCGCTCCTCGTCCCAGGCAAGAATCACGGCGCTGCTGTCTTCGGGCTCGATCACGCAAAGGGCGCCATTGTCCAGCGTGGGCGAAGGCAAGCGCACGGACTGACAGTAGCGTTGGACCAGTCCTGGAAAGTCGAGAGTGGGCATGTTCTTGCGCGGCTCATGCCATGTGGGTGGGGTGGAGGAAGGACGGCGCCGTGGTCTCGGCTGCGGCGCCCGGAGCGCCCGGCGCCGTGGCGGCAAGCTGCGCTGCCCAATGCTCTGCCGCCGTCACAAAGGCCGTGAGCCAATGGCTCAGCTTCTCGCTGCCCAGCGTGTTGAGATCGAGCCGCAGCCGCAGCAGCGCGTGCTCGCCGCTCTCGTTGGTGCACAGCGCGCCGCCCGCCAGCGCGCTCCAGCCGCTGTTGGCCACCAGCATCTGCTGGTAGAGGCCGCGCCGGTCGGTGGCCGGCAGCTGTCCCAGGTCGGCCATCAGCAGCAGCACGTTGGCATCTTCCTGGTAAAGCTGCAGATGCAGCAAGGCGCCGTCAAGCTGTATCTTGCCCAGGCCGCTTGCATTGAAGAGCAGGGCAGGGTCCAGGCCGAAGGCGTCGGCCAGCACCTGCTGCGGCGAATAGGGTTGCGGCGATGCGGTGGCATTCATTGGGGGACTTCAGGTGGGTGGGTGAGGGCGGCCGTCAGCCGTGCTTGTACTGCATGATCTGGCTGTAGCCCAGGGCCGATTGCGCCTGCAGTATCTGGTCCCTGGGCACGCTCAGCGTGATCGCGCCGGCGCCGTCGGTCTCGAAGTCCGGCAGCGACTGGACGCCGGTTTGGCGGCAGAAATCCCTGAGCGTCTCCAGCATCTTCCTGGCCTCCGCGGGCTTGCCCTGAAAGCTGAACACGATGTGGTTGACGTTTTGCTGCACATCCCAGGCCTTGCGGTCTGCGGGTTTGAGCACCTGCGGAATGTTCAGGCGAACACCGTCCTTCTTGCCACCGGCGCGGCCCACGGTGGTCGACGTGAGCTTCTCCAGGCCGTCAAGCAGGTTGAGCGTCTGGTCGCGGTGGTTGCGCTTGAGTTCGGGGTTGTTGTCGACCTCGTCGCCGAATCGGTAGTTGTCCACGGCCAGGCGGCTGGAGAAGGTCTGCAGTATGTCGTTCCTGCGGCCGATGTACTGCGCCTGGGTCGCGAGCAGCTGATCGCGAAAGTCCAGCGCCTTGCTGCCGTTCTCCGGGCCGTATTGCTTGGCGTATTCGTCGAACAAGGCGCTGTCGTGCCCCTGCAGTTGCTGCAGCTTGCGCACGCCTTCCATCTTCTGGGCAAAGGTCGATTGGTCGAAGATGCTGAAGTTCTTGTAGTCCTTGGGTCCTATTGCCGAAGCCGGGTCAAAGGACAGGTCGCTCTTGACATCGCCACGCTTGCTCAGCAGCTTCTCTTCAAGTGCATGACCGGGGTCGATGGCGAAGAACTGGTTGTCCACATAGCCCTTGTTGCCGCCCTTGCTGCCCAGGGCGTCGCGGTCGGCCAGCAGCAGCAGCATCACTTTCTTGTCGCCCAGCTCCTCGATGCCGGCATGCAGCTGCGGCGGGCCGTTGAATTCGCCGGGTGGGTCCGTGGGCAGGCGGCTGTTCTTCACCAGCACCCCATGCTGGATGTAGACGCTGCCTTTGGTGGCGTTCTTTTCCCCGTCGAAATCGTTGAAGTCCTGGATGTGGGTGCTGTCGAGCATCAGCTTGGGCGTGCCGTCGGCGTGGGTGGCCTTGACCAGGTCCAGCGTCTGGGTCTTCATTCCCAGCACGCCCATCAGGTCGTTTGCCAGCTTCTCGTTGACCGCCCCCTGATTGATCTCGCGCGGGGAAATGGATTTGCCCAATTTGTGCAGCAGCTTGCCCACAACAGGAATGCTGAGAATTGCCTTGGTCTTGGAGTAGGGGATGGTGTAGTTGCCGGCCAGCGATTTGTTGGCTTCGTAATAGTCCAGCTTGATGTAATGCTTCTCGGTGAACTGCAGCTGCGTTGCCATCAGGTGGTCCTTGAGACTCTGATAGAGCGGTGCGCCTTCCGCGCTGTCGCGCTGCGCCATGATCTCGCCAAGCGCGTGCTGCGCGATATCGCGCACCAGCTGCCTGTCGGGGCAGCGCAGCAGGGCCGTGGGGTCGGAAAGATTGCCCATGCCCTTGACCATGGCGGCCTGGCCTGCAGACAGGTCGCCTTCATTGGTCAGCGTGGCCATGCCTTTTTGCAGCGCGAGAACCAGCTGCGCGCGCTCGGCGCCCAGGTTGGTGAGCAGCTGCCCGGCGACCCAGTCGCGGCCGGCCGAATGCAAGGCATGGCCGGGTTGCTGCAGCTTGTCGTCGTCCGTCGGATGCCAGTCCTTGAGTGCGGTGAACCCCGGCTCCACGCCCTTGGCCTTGTCGCCCAGCACGCGGTAGCCGTTGAGCGTCGTGCCTGGCGCCGCCTTGCTGGCAAAACGCACGCCGAACTGCGGGCCGAACGACGCCTGCTCGGTGTCCATGCGCTTGAAGATGCTGCTCAGACCGGCGGCGATCTTTCCGGCAATCTTGGCCAGTGCGCTGATGGGACGCAAGCAAGCCGCGGATGTGGGTGATGCGCCCATGAGGTTGGGAAGAGGCCCACCTGAAACACTGCTCATGGATCTTGCTCCTGGGTTGCCGATTGGAAATGCACGGCGTGCATCCGATGCGGGTGGATATGGGTAACCCAAATCAGCGAGCAGTTCCATCGCTGCCAGGCCTTCTTGCAGACGTAAAAAAACCGGCAGGCCCTTGCAGGCTGCCGGTTGGCTGCGGGCCCTATGGGGCCGGTCAGTCGATCAGCACCACCTCGACGCGGCGCGCTTCGGCATTGCTGCCGCCGGCCAGGGTCTGCTCGGGCTTGCTCAGCTCGACCATGTTCTGGTCCACGCCCAGCGTCAGCAGCGTGGCCTGCACGGCCAGGGCGCGCTGCTTGGCCAGCTCGGCGTTCACGGCGGCATCGCCGGTCGCATCGTGGAAGCCCGAAATGCGCGCTTTCTTGCCGTTTGCCACGCCACGCACCACGTCGGCCAGGGCGACGTTGCCGCCGATGGCGACATCGGCCTTGCCGGTGGCAAAGTAGAACTTGACCACGCCGTTTTCAACGCGCACCAGCGCTTCTTCGACGATCAGCACGGCCGGCACGACGGCGCCGGTCTGGGCCGCAGGCGCCTTGAGAACGCGCTGGTAGACCACGGTGCCGATGACGGTGGAAACGATCAGGGCGATCAGGGCAAATACAAGGCCGAGCGCAAACCGCTGCTGGCTGTCATCGTCTGAATTGCTGGACATGTCAAAACTCCCTCTGCATTGATGAATGATGGCGCGCTTACAAGCGCGTGTGGGGGATTGTAGTGGGCAGGCATTGGCCGCTGTCAACCGGCGTGTTGCGCTGC
>JBBKVU010000454.1:0-3614 GCA_037968595.1 Comamonas sp. | reverse complement strand
GCGCACGCCGGCCTCGAGCTGCTGGCCGCTGCCATATGCAATCGCCTGGTCGGTCAGCGACAGCGCATCGCGCATCGAACCGCGCGCGGCGCGCGCCAGCAGGCGCAATGCCTGGGGCTCGGCGGGAACGTTCTCGGCGGCCAGCACCTGGCCCAGATGGTCGAGAACGGTTTCGGGCGCCATGGGCCGCAGATTGAACTGCAGGCAGCGCGACAGCACCGTCATCGGCACTTTCTGCGGATCGGTCGTGGCCAGCACGAACTTCAGATATTCGGGCGGCTCCTCTAGCGTCTTGAGCATGGCGTTGAACGCCGTGTTCGTGAGCATGTGCACTTCGTCGATCATGAAGACCTTGAAGCGCCCCTGCACCGGCTTGTAGACCGCCTGCTCGAGCAGGCCCTGGACTTCGTCGACGCCGCGGTTCGAGGCCGCATCGAGCTCGGTGTAATCGGGGAAGCGGCCGCTGTCGATTTCGGTGCAGGCCGCGCAGACGCCGCAAGGCGTGGCGGTGATGCCGCCCAGGCCGTCGACACCCTGGCAGTTGAGCGACTTGGCCAGAATGCGCGACACCGTGGTCTTGCCCACGCCGCGCGTGCCCGTGAACAGGTAGGCATGGTGCAGGCGCTGCTGTGTCAAGGCATTCGACAGCGCCTGGACGACGTGCTCTTGCCCCACCATTTCTGAGAAATTGCGGGGACGGTATTTGCGGGCAAGCACGAGGTAGGACATGGCTGCGATTCTACGGGGGCCAACCGTGATCGTCGGCCATGCCGGTATTTTTACCTGCGCGATCAGGGCCAAGCCTGGCGCGGGCGCGCTCGCAGCGCAAGCGGTGACCGCCCCGGATGGCGGGCATTGGGTCGGCGCCCAGCGGCGAAGTTGCTACAAGGTTTATCATCCGTAAGCGCTTTTTACATATTCCGTCTACTCATAATTACCCCTACACGAACCTCAGATCTCGATGCGTTTCTCTTCCTTGAAAATCGGGCAACGTATTGCCCTGGGCTTCGCCGCCGTGCTGCTGCTGACCATCTTCGGTCTCGCCGCGAGCCTGATCCAGCTGTCCAGCGTTGCCCAGCAAACGCGCACCATGATGAACAATCCGCTCGCCAAGGAGCGCCTGATTGCCGACTGGTATGCCTTGGTGCTTGCCGGCTCGCAGCGCACCACGGCCATCGTGCGCAGCCCCGACGCCGAACTCGGCCGTTTCTTTGCCGAGACCGCGCGCAAGTCCTCGGCCGACGCCGGCCAGCTGCTGCAGCGCTTCGAGCCGCTGATCAGCTCGGACACCGAACGCGCGCTGTTCGCCCATGCGAGCCAGACCCGCGAGCAATACAACGCGGCGCGCGCCGAGGTCACCAAGGCCAAGGATGAAGGCCTGGAAACCGAGACCATCTTCAACAACACCTATGCGCCCCGCACCCAGGCCTATGTGGACAGCATCAAGGCCCTGCTCGAGTTGCAGCGCAAGGAAATCGACACCACCGCCGCGGCGATTGAAAGCACCTACCAGACCAGCAGCAATCTGCTGCTGCTGCTGAGCGTGCTGATCGTGGCGCTGGGCGCGGTCATCGCCACCGTGCTGAGCATGGGCATCGTGCGTCCGCTGCGCGCCGCGGTGAAGATCGCCGACGAAGTTGCCGGCGGCAGCCTGCACCTGCAGATCGACCCCGACAGCCTGCGCGGACGCGATGAAACCGCGCAATTGATGCAGTCGCTGTCGCAGATGGAAACCAATCTGCGCCGCCTGGTCTCCGAAGCGCGCAAGGGCAGCGACTCGGTCGCCACCGCCGCGGCCGAAATCAGCTCGGGCAACCTGGACCTGTCGGCGCGCACCGAGGAGCAGGCCAGCTCGCTGGAGCAGACCGCGGCCTCGATGGAGGAGCTGACTTCGACCGTGCGCAACAACACCGCCAGCGCCCAGCAAGCCGACCAGCTCGCCAAGGAAACCTCGGTGCTGGCGGTGCAGGGTGGCGAGTCCGTCAACCAGGTGGTGCGCACCATGGCCGACATCCTGCAGACCTCCAAGCGCATTGAAGACATCATTGGCGTGATCGACAAGATTGCCTTCCAGACCAACCTCCTGGCGCTCAACGCCGCCGTCGAGGCCGCGCGTGCCGGCGAGCAGGGCCGGGGCTTTGCGGTGGTTGCGGGCGATGTGCGCAGCCTGGCCCAGAGCTGCGCCAATGCCGCCAAGGAAATCAAGGGCCTGATCGACGCTTCGGCGCAGCGCATCGCCACCGGCAGCCGCCTGGTCGAGCAGGCCGGCGGCACCATGGAAAAGGTGGTCCAGGGCGTGCAGAAGGTCACCGACCTGGTCGGCGAGATCAGCCATGCGAGCAGCGAGCAGATGGCCGGCCTCGAGCAGGTCAATCAGGCCGTTGCCCAGATGGACCAGATGACGCAGCAGAACGCCGCGCTGGTCGAGGAATCGTCGGCCGCCACCCAGTCGCTGGAAGTCCAGGCCGCGCAGCTCCACCGTTCCCTGAGCGCATTCCGCCTCTGAAGACCGACCCCGGCACCGGTCTGGGGTCTCTTTCCAAACCCCTGGCCCAGTCTGCGCTACAATCACCAGTGACGGGCCTCCCCGCATGGTGAAGCAGCCAACCGGGTCAGGTGGGGAACCAAGCAGCCCTAACTGCAGAGTCAGTGCCGGGGGTAAGGCTCGTCAACTTCTTTTCAGGATCTCTGCAAGCGCAGAGGTCCTCGCGACACAGGCCGCCACGCGGCCTTTGCGCTGGCGAGCGGCACAGCCCCCCCCTATCGATACCCAAACCCACCTTGCGTGGGTTTTTTGCTTTCTACCGGCGCCAGGCACCGGCAGAAACACAGCCTCAGCCCTTGGCGGCCTCGCCCAGGAACTGCTGCACGCCGTCGGCCACCTTGACGCCGCTGGCCAGGCTGGCCGTCAGCAGATAGCCGCCGGTGGGCGCCTCCCAGTCCAGCATTTCACCCGCGCAGAACACGCCGGGAATTGCCTGCAGCATGCCCTTGTCATCAAGCGCCTCGAAGCGCACGCCGCCCGCGGTGCTGATGGCTTCAGCCACCGGGCGGGGCGCAACCAGGGTCAGCGGCAAGGCCTTGATGGCCGCGGCCAGCGCCTGCGGGTCGTTGACACCGTCGCGTCCCAGCACTTCGAACAGCAGGCCCATCTTCACGCCGTCTATGCCCAGGCGGCTCTTGAGATGGCTGCTGAGGCTGCGCGAGCCGCGCGGGTGGCGCACTTCGGCGGCCACGCGCTGGGCGTCGTGCTCGGGCAGCAGATCGAGGTGCAAGGTCGCATGGCCCTGGGTGCTGATTTCATCGCGCAGCCATTGCGAAGCCGCGTAGACCAGGCTGCCTTCGATGCCGGCTTCGGTGACGACAAATTCACCGCGCCGGGCAAACTCATTCCCCTGGCTGTCGGTGAACGACAGGCCCACCGACTTGAGCGGCTGGCCGGCAAAACGTTGCTGGAAGTGCGGCGTCCAGCCGCGCAACGGCGCGGTTTCCAGGCCGACCAGTTCGCGCAGGAAGTCGCGCCGCGTTTCCGCCGTGCCCGAGGCCACGTTGAGCACGTCGAAGCCGCAGTTCGCGGCCTGCAGCGGCGCAATGTGCACGCCGCGCTCCTGCAG
>JBBKVU010000453.1:0-6153 GCA_037968595.1 Comamonas sp. | reverse complement strand
TCAGGCCAGGGTGCGCAGCTTGGGTTCGCGCGCCCACTGGCGGGTCTGGGCGGCCTCGAGGAACTCCGCCACCTGCTCGGGCGTGAACACGCCCGCGTCGGGCTCGACGCCGCCGGCGGCAAGAATCTGGCGCGTGCCCTGGCAGGCGGCAATGGCCTTGAGGTGGCCGAATGCGTCACGGAACCAGTCCACGGCCGCGGCCTCGTGCGACAGCAGCGAACCCTGCTCGAGCGGAATGACCGAAGCCACGGCATCGAACAGCACCGAAGGCGTGCCCGCGAGCTGGCCGTCGGCGGCCAGCGTGCTGCCGTCGTTGAGCTGGACCTGGATCTTGGGCGCGACCACCTTGAGCGTCGCTCCGGCCTTTTCCACGGCCTTGCGTATCTTGGCAATCGATTCCGCGTTCGAGCCGTCGGCCACCAGCAGGCCTATGCAGCGGCCGACCAGCGTCGGCTTCATGCGATCGATCAGCCGCAGCGCGGGCGAGACCGGCATGTCCTTGGCGGGCTGGGCCGCGGGTGCAGGCGGCGGCAGCTGG
The DNA here is from genome assembly GCA_037968595.1 of Comamonas sp. Taxonomy (GTDB): domain Bacteria; phylum Pseudomonadota; class Gammaproteobacteria; order Burkholderiales; family Burkholderiaceae_C; genus Comamonas. The sequence continues at coordinate 5,615 of JBBKVU010000453.1, read as the reverse complement.
GCCATGCCAAGCCCCTTGGCCACGCGTTCGGCCAGGCCCTTGTCAATGTGCTGCAACTGGCCGACGACGGCTTCGCGCACCGCGGGAGTTTCAACCTTGGACAGCTCGAACACCAGCGCCGACGCCATGTGCGCCTGCTCGATGGCGCTCTGGCTTTGAAAGAACATGCGCGCCTGGCTGAAATGGTCGGCAAAGCTCTCGGCACGCACCCGGCCCTTGACGCCGTCGTCGGGCGCTTCGGCAAAATGGCGCATGCCGGTGGCGGCGCTGGCGCGCGGGCTGTCGGCCTGCAGGCTGGAGGGCTCGTAGGCAACGCGGCCCTTGGGGCGCTGCATCTGCATGTGGCCGTCGCGCTGGTTGTGCGCAAACGGGCACTGCGGTGCGTTGATGGGAATCTGCGTGAAGTTCGGGCTGCCCAGGCGCGTGAGCTGGGTATCCAGGTAGGAGAACAGCCGGCCCTGCAGCAGCGGATCGTTGGAGAAATCAATGCCCGGCGGCACATTGGCCGGGCAGAAAGCCACCTGCTCGGTCTCGGCAAAGAAATTGTCGGGCCAGCGGTCCAGCGTCATGCGGCCTATGACCTGCAGCGGCACCAGCTCCTCGGGAACCAGCTTGGTCGCATCGAGGTGATCGAAGTCAAAGGCATCGGCTTCTTCTTCGCTGAACAGCTGCACGGCCAGGTCCCAGGCCGGGAAATTGCCCGCGCTGATGGACTCGAACAAGTCGCGGCGGTGGAAGTCGTTGTCGGCGGCCTGCAGCTTCACGGCCTCGTCCCAGATCGTGGACTGCAGGCCCAGCACGGGCCGCCAGTGGAACTTGACGAAGGTGCTCTTGCCTTCGGCGTTGACCAGGCGGAAGCTGTGCACGCCGAAGCCTTCGATCATGCGCAGGCTGCGTGGAATGGTGCGGTCGCTCATGATCCACATCACCATGTGCATGGATTCGGGCATCAGAGAGATGAAATCCCAGAACGTGTCGTGCGCGCTCGCCGCCTGGGGAAAGGCGCGGTCGGGTTCCATCTTCACGGCATGGACCAGGTCGGGGAACTTCATCGCGTCCTGGATGAAGAACACCGGAATATTGTTGCCCACCAGGTCCCAGTTGCCTTCGGGCGTATAGAACTTGACGGCAAAGCCGCGCACGTCGCGCGGCGTGTCGACCGAGCCGGCGCCACCGGCCACGGTGGAGAAGCGACAGAACACGGGAACGCGCAAGCCTTTTTCGGCCAGCACCTTGGCGGTCGTGTGCTCGGCCAGCGAGTGGGTGAGCTCGAAAACGCCATGCGCGCCGCTGCCGCGCGCGTGCACCACGCGTTCGGGAATGCGCTCATGGTCGAAATGGGTGATCTTCTCCCGCAGGATGAAGTCCTCGAGCAGGGTCGGGCCGCGCGGCGTGCTGCGCAGCGAGTTCTGGTTGTCGGGGACGGCAATGCCCTGCTGGGTGGTCAGCACGGGGTGGGAACCTCCGGCCTGATGCTGGGGCTCACCCCCCTGGCCGGTGGGGGCCGGTTCGCGGGTCTTGGCGGGCGTGGGCTTGGCGGGCTGTCGTGGCATCGTGGGCTCCTTTTTGGGGTAGCTTCACACTATGTGCCGTGGCCCCATCCAGCGCTGTAGGCGGTTGTCCTGCTTGCCTGTCGCCTGGAGCCCGCCCGGCCCGGGCTTACAGCTTGCTCTTGTGGTAGCTGCCGCGGTCCATGTCGCCGATCTCCACGCTGACCTGCACCAGCATGCCTTCGGGGTGGGGCGTGAGGCGGCGCAGCACTTCGGCAATGCGGTCCGACAGCTCCTTCTTGACTTCGGGCGTGCGGCCCGCCATCAGGCGCAGTTCGGCATGGATGAAGCCGCGCGCGCCGGCAACGGTACCGATCACGTATTGCTGCGTCTTGGCAATCCGGCCCTTGACGTCGAACTCGTCGTTGATGGTCGGGTGCGCGCAGACGGTGGTCACGAGTTCGGTCAGCATCTGCTGCTCGGGCAGGTCGGCCAGGTTGTCGCTGTATTCGACGTAAAGATGGGGCATGGGAGTCTCCTTGATGAAAAAACAGGCAGTGCGCGCTCAGCGGCTGGGCGGCGGCACGAGGATGGTCGGAGCGCTGGGCGCGGCCAGCGCGGGGTAGTCGCGGCTGTAGTGCAGGCCGCGGCTTTCGTGGCGCATCTGCGCCGAGCGCACGATGAGCTCGGCCACCTGCACCAGATTGCGCAGCTCGAGCAGGTCGCGCGAGACATGAAAGCGCGCGTAGAACTCATCGATTTCCGCGCTGAGCAAGGCGATGCGCCGCGCCGCGCGCTCCAGGCGCTTGTTGCTGCGCACTATGCCCACGTAGTTCCACATGAAGCGGCGCAGTTCGTCCCAGTTGTGGGCAATCACCACCGCCTCGTCGGCGTCGGTGACCTGGCTGTCATCCCAGCCGGGCAGGGCGCAGGTCGGGGCCGCGGGCGCGGTGCGTATGGCGTCGGCGGCGCTGCGCGCGAACACCATGCACTCGAGCAGGGAGTTGCTGGCCAGCCGGTTGGCGCCGTGCAGGCCTGTGCAGGCGGCTTCGCCTATTGCCATCAGGCCGGCGACATCGGTGCGCCCGGCAAGATCCGTGAGCACGCCGCCGCAGGTGTAGTGCGCCGCGGGCACGACGGGAATCGGCTCGCGTGTGATGTCTATGCCCAGCTCCAGGCACTTGGCCAGGATGTTGGGAAAGTGCGCCTGCAGAAATTCGGGGCTCTGGTGCGAGATGTCCAGGTAGACGCAGTCCAGGCCGTGCTTCTTCATCTCGAAGTCAATGGCGCGCGCAACGATGTCGCGCGGCGCGAGTTCGGCGCGTTCGTCGTGTGCGTCCATGAAGCGCTGGCCGCCAAGCGCGGCCGGCAGCTTCAACCGGCCACCTTCGCCGCGCACGGCTTCGCTGATCAGGAAGGACTTGGCGTGCGGGTGGTAGAGACAGGTCGGGTGGAACTGGATGAATTCGAGGTTGGCGACGCGGCAGCCCGCGCGCCATGCGGCTGCAATGCCGTCGCCGGTCGCGGTATCGGGGTTGGTGGTGTAGAGATAGACCTTGCCCGCGCCGCCCGTCGCCAGGATGGTGTGCGGCGCGCGGAAGGTGTCGACTGCATCGGTCTTGCCGTTGAGCGCGTACAGGCCCAGGCAACGCGGCGCGCCGGCCAGTCCCAGGCGCGTCGAGGTGATGACGTCGACCAGCGTGTGGTCCTCGAGCACGGTGATGCCGGGCGTGCGCCGCACGGTCTCTATCAGCTGGCGCTGCACGGCCGCGCCGGTGGCGTCGGTGGCGTGCACGATGCGCCGCGCGCTGTGCCCGCCTTCGCGCGTCAGATGCAGCTCGCCGTTCTCCTCGGAAAACGGCACGCCCAGCGACTGCAGCCAGGCAATGGCCGCGGGGGCGTTTTCGACCACCTGGCGCGTCGCCGGCAGGTCGCACAGGCCGGCGCCGGCAATCAGGGTGTCGTTGATGTGGGCGTCGAAGCTGTCGTCCTCGGCCAGCACGGCGGCAATGCCGCCCTGGGCCTGGTTGCTGGCGCCGTCGTCGAGGCTGCGCTTGGTCAGCACCGCGACGCGGTGCGTGGCCGCGAGTTCCAGGGCCGCGGTGAGGCCGGCCAGGCCGCTGCCCACAATGAGTACGTCGAAATCGTGCAATGCCATGGTGAAACGTCCGTGGAAGGATGACGGTCAGCTCAGGGCAAGCCAGCCCTAGAGCGGTGTGTAGGCCAGCCGCACATAGATGGGTGCGAAGGCTTCGGCCTGGGTGATCTCGATCAGCGTTTCCTTGGCCAGCTCAAGCAGGGCAATGAAGGTCACCACCAGCACCGTCGAGCCGCGCGCGGGCTGGAACAGGTCTTCGAAAGGCACGAAGCGCTTGCCCTGCAGCGACTTGAGGATCTGGCTCATGTATTCGCGCACGCTGAGCTCTTCGCGCGTGATGCGGTGGTGCTGGATCAGCGTGGCGCGCTTGAGGATGTCCTGCCAGGCCTGCTGCAATTCACCCGGCAGGAGGTCGGGAAAGCGCGGCTGCAGGCTTTGCTCTATGTGTACCTGGGCCTTGAGGAAGTCGCGGCCATGCTGGGGCAACTGGCCCAGCCGCGCGGCCGACAGCTTGATCTGCTCGTACTCGAGCAGCCGGCGCACCAGCTCGGCGCGCGGATCCTCGGCTTCAAGCGCGTCGGCCGACTTCTTGGGCGGCAGCAGCATGCGCGACTTGATCTCGATCAGCATCGCGGCCATCAGCAGGTACTCGGCGGCCAGCTCGAGGTTGCGGCTGCGGATCTCTTCGACATAGCGCAGATACTGGCGCGTGACGCTCAGCATGGGAATGTCGAGAATGTTGAAATTCTGCTTGCGGATCAGGTAGAGCAGCAAGTCGAGCGGGCCTTCAAACGCTTCGAGAAAGACTTCCAGCGCGTCGGGCGGAATGTACAGATCGTTGGGCAGCGCAAACAGCGGCTCGCCATACAGGCGTGCCAAAGCCACCCGGTCGACGATGTCCACCAGGCCGTCGGGGGCGAGCGCCGCCGCAGCTGGCTCGCCCGGCAGGGCGATCACGGCTGCGCCGTCGGTCGGGCCGCTCATGGATCAGCAGGCAGGTGCCTGGCGGTTGGCGGGCTCAGGCCTTGGTCTGGTAGACGTAGGGCTTTTGTTCAACGCGGCCGGCACGGTATTCCTGCCAGATTTCGCTGTCCACCTCCTTGTCCCACAGCAGGGCGCGGCCGGCCAGCTGGCGTGCCTCGAGATCGGGCTTTTGCGCGCGCAACTGCTCGATGAACTGGGTGGTGTCGGATTTGTAATCAGGGCGGGCGAAAAAAGACATGGACTGTTAACCTCGTAGGAATACATGATTTTACGGGACATGGCGCTATGCGACCAATCTATCGCTGGATATGGAGTCTGGGCGCGGCTTTCGGGCTGCTGGCGCTGACGGCTTGCGACCCGCAGCGCATCGCGGAACTCGAGGAGGACGTGTCCACCGAAGTCGATGTGCGCGACCGCTTTGGCGAGCCCGAGAACATCTGGCAGGAAGCCGACGGCGCGCGCACCTTCGAGTACAACCGCCAGCCCGCGGGCCACCAGAACTACATGATCACCATCGGGGCCAACGGCAAGATGACGGCGCTGCGCCAGGTGGTGGCGCCGCACATGTTCGATCAGGTGCGCGCGGGAATGAGCGAGCAGGAGGTGCGCCGCATGCTGGGCAAGCCCGCCAAGCGCACGCAGTATGAGCGCAAGCAGGAAACCGACTGGGACTGGCGCTATGTCGATCCGCCGACCACGGAGATGCTGTTCACCGTGACGTTTGATGACCAGGGGCGGGTGCTGCGGACCGGGCGGCAGATGGTGGTACGCGACGGGCCCTGAGGCGCGGGCCATTGGATTTCCTGAGGACAGGCGTTCATGGTGCGACAGGCTCACCACGAACGGAAAAACCGTTCGCACTGAGCTTGTCGAAGTGCGCTATACCGGTCAGCCAAGGTGAAACAGGTCAGGGCGCAGGCGCGGGCCGGATGTTGTAGTTGATGTTCACACCGCTGCTGTCGGCAGCCGCGGGCGCATCGTCGCCCATCATCGCGTCGGCGGCCTTGCCGATTCCCTTGCCGGCAATGCGCGCCGTGCCCACG